>JAJRUT010000078.1 GCA_024277655.1 Deltaproteobacteria bacterium
AAGACCCTGGTCTACTATGCCACCACCAGTCTCCTTGCTATTCTGGTGGGACTCTTTATGGTCAACCTCACCAGCCCCGGTATTATTGATGGCAAACCGGCCCGTGAACTGATTGGTCTTGGGGAGTTGCCCACCCATCTGGCTCAACATATTGCAGATAAGGGAAGTGGCGATCTTATTGGTATTTTTTTGCGGATGGTTCCTGCCAATATCATTGAGGCCGGGGCCAAGGGCCAGATGCTGGGGCTAATCTTCTTCAGCCTCCTCTTTGGCTTCTTTCTTACCAGGGTCAAGGGCAGTGGTGGTGACAGCCTGCGGCATTTCTGTCAGGGTGTCTTTGATGTGATGATTGATATGACCATGTTCATCATGAAGTTTGCCCCCCTTGGTGTCTTTGGCCTGGTGGCCAAGGTCGTTGCCACCTCAGGCTTTGAGGCCTTTACCCCTCTGGCCCTGTTCTTTGTCACCGTGCTTATGGCCCTGCTTCTCCATTTTCTGGTCACCATGTTTTTTATTTTAAAAATGGCCGGAGTAAGGCCTGGTCGCCACTATAAGGCCATGGCCCCGGCCCTGCTCACCGCATTTTCCACCAGTTCATCCTCGGCCACCCTGCCACTGACCATGGAATGTGTGGAACACCGAGCCGGAGTTTCCAACCGAGTCTCCAGTTTCACCCTACCACTTGGGGCCACCGTCAATATGGACGGAACCGCCCTGTATGAATGCGTGGCAGCCATGTTTATTGCCCAGGTGTATGGAATTGATCTCGGCTTTGCCACCCAGTTCCAGATTGTCCTGGTTGCTCTCCTAACCTCTATTGGGGTGGCGGGGATTCCCTCGGCCTCCCTGGTGGCAATCAGTATTATTCTGGCCTCCATTGGCCTTCCCGCTGAGGCCGTTGGCCTTATTCTGGTGGTGGATCGTCTTCTTGATATGTGCCGGACGGCGGTGAATGTCTTTAGTGACTCGGTGGCAGCAGTGGTGATTGGCAGACTTGAGGGAGAAACAGAGATTCTTAAGACCCCCCTTGATTAAGGGTCTGGATATAGTCGCAAATCTCATCCCGCACCCGCCGATAATGGCCGAGAATAACCTCAGGATCGGTCTCATTTTTAGCAAGAAATGGCGGGTCATCGAAGCCGTAATGAACAACCTCCGTACCGCCGGAAAACAAGGGGCAATGCTCATGGGCATGACCGCAAACGGTAATAACCAAATCAAAATGAGACACCGGTAGATCGGTGACCAGTTTTGCCACCTGAGCCGATATATCAATACCCACCTCCGCCATCACCTGCATGGCAAGGGGATTAAGGCCATGGGTTTCGATACCTGCTGAATACACCTGCACCTTACCCCCGAAAATTTTGCGCCCCCAGCCCTCAGCCATCTGACTCCGGCAGGAATTTCCCGTGCAGAGAAAAAGTATAGAGTTTGTCTTATTATTCATTGGTCAAAAGCCTTAAAGACCCTCACTCCGTCCACCACCTGGCGGACATCTGCAAGGCATCAGCGCCCTTCAGGATTTTCTGCCTTGCACCGACAATTGCCATTTTGGGAATCACGAAGGATCTGATCCAAAATCAGCGAACGACCATGCTTTCGCACGTCATCCTCTATCGCCTGTTGCGTATGCTTAAAGCAATAACAGATATAATATTTTGCAGTTGCAGACATCGCCTTTAGCCGGAAGTTGCATCCCAAACCGGGACATTGAGAAATGAGGCAAGCTTGCGCGCATCACGAACAAGAAGCGAACGCTTACCATGATCCACCACATTGAGACGTTTGCCATTTTTGAGCACCAGACCCACCGCCATAAAGATTCCGGCAAACAGCAAGGCGCTGGGCGCTGGGCTGATACTTCCTGCAAACCGTGGGTGCAAATATTTGCCCCCCCTTTTTGGCCGGTGTCCACTCCGTCTTCAGGGCAATGGGGTCGTCAAGTGACGAGGGGTCAAACTGGTTATGTGGCCCAAGCCCATCTGCTAATGTTTTCTGGATTGTCTTCACCCCCCCCATGCTCTTTCGTCTCCCCTTATCCCGATGTTCACTTACCAAGAAAATTTCTCCCACCAATCAATCATCACAAAAGACCACAAGAATATCAAATAACCAAATTAAATAAAAAGCCGGTGAACAAAATACCACACCCCACCACACCTACAAAAACGGCGATTAGTTTTGGTTTTAGTACCTTGCGGAGGATCACCATTTCGGGCAGGGACAGGGCTATCACACTCATCATAAAGGCCAGCACAGTGCCCAGTGCCGCGCCTTTACCAAGGAGTGCCTCAACCACGGGTACGATGCCTGCGGCATTGGAATACATGGGGATACCAACCAGCACCGCCACAGGCACCGACCACCAGGCATCCTTACCCATCAGGGATGCCATGAAATTTTCAGGCACATAGCCGTGGATGGCCGCC
Organism: Deltaproteobacteria bacterium; assembly: GCA_024277655.1. Classification (GTDB taxonomy): domain Bacteria; phylum Desulfobacterota; class Desulfobulbia; order Desulfobulbales; family SURF-16; genus JAJRUT01. The sequence goes on from JAJRUT010000078.1 coordinate 2,433, forward strand.
CCCACACCAATCCCCGCCACCACATAGATCCACACTCTGCCAACAATTTCCCGTACCGCCTGTCTCCCCTGGAGCAGACGATCGGTTAGACTCAGGACAACCTCATCTTTAGAAGATGCACCATCACGCATCTCCCGCACCCAGTCTTCAATGGATGATTCCAGCTTAAGCTTGCCAATCACCATACCGGCAATAATCGCCACACTCAAACCAGTAAGTAGATACAGGGTGGCAATCTTCCAACCCAAAAGCCCGTAGAGCAGAACCAGGGCAATCTCATTCACCATGGGGGCTGCGATCAGAAAGGACAGGGTAACGCCAAGGGGTACTCCGGCCTGGACAAAACCAATAAACAGAGGTACCGCTGAACAGGAACAAAATGGCGTAACAATGCCAAGGAGTGCCCCCATGACATTGCCAACCGACTCCCGCCGTCCGGCAAGTATTTTTCGCGTTCTTTCCGGGGTAAAAAAACTACGCAAGACCCCAACCACAAAGACAATCAGAAGTAGAAGCATCATCACCTTGGGGGTATCGTAGACAAAAAACTGCACCGCCGCGCCAAGATGACTGCCCTGCTCAAGCCCGAAAAACCTGTAGGCCAGAAAATGCGAAAGTGGCAACAACTGTTTGTACACCACATACCACAAGCCAAGGACCACTAGACCAAGGACGAGATAGACCGGTAATTTTTTATTATCCTGCCCCATCACCCGACGGGGTTTTGGCTTTGCTCAACAACCACCAGCATTTTGTAACGGTTCCATCAGACGTCCTCCTTCATCATTCCAAAATTCAACAACACCGCTCTTTCCGCGTCACCTGAGACAAACGAAACACCATTTCCTGCAAAACCGGCTCATCGCCAAACTGACCGTCAAGATCTGTAAGCAACAACCGCGCAGTTTTGCTCCCTGCCGCAACTTTATAAATGAGCCAGGAGCCATCCTTGCGGGACGAGACAAGTCCAGCATCCTCAAGAATCTTCATATGCTTTGAGGTGGTGGACTGGGCAAGACCTAGCAAGTCCTGAATTTCACAGACACATAACTCCTTCTGGCTAAGCAACTTGAGAACCCGAACCCGATTTGGGTCAGACAACGCCTTCATGAGGCGAATATATTCTTTCATAAAACCCCTCCTTGGCGGGTCATACATCGCCACATAGCGATATAACGAAACGATAGAACGACCAAAGCCATTCGTCAAGATAAAATTTTCACCTTAGGGTCTGTAGGGAAATAACATGGCTGATATTGCGCTTAGATTTGGATACGACGATTGAGCAAAACCGCAGGCGTAGCAGTGCTACGATGAGGATATTGCGATTGAGTCGTATTCAAGGATGGCCCGAAGGTAAGATGGAAGATTGGTCATGTTATTTTTTCACAGGCCCTTACCCGCCAAGAAGAGTGTCCCCTTGACAGCTGAAACCTCTCGTCTTACTATATGAACAACTGCTCATATACACATACTAGAGGGATTTATGAAACTGACATCAGACGAACGTTGCCACTGCCGGATCATTCACAAGGACCGGGTTGCCTTGGCCAAACAGACGGCTCTGGGCCCAAAACAGATAAGCCAGCTCAGCCAGATGTTTAAAACCATCGCCGACCCCACCCGTTTAAAAATTATCCTTGCCTTAAAACAAGAAGAGATGTGCGTCTGTGACCTGGCCGCCTTTCTGAACATTTCAGAATCAGCCGTAAGCCACCAACTCCGCACCTTAAAACATATGCAATTTGTCAGTAATAGACGGGAAGGGCCTGTACTCTACTACCGTTTTGCCAATGACAACCTAAGCCCCCTCATTCAGGCCGGGCTTGATACCCTTGGATCGACCAATGTCTAACCTTATACTATTCAGCCAAGACGTTTTACTTGCCTCCTGGAATCTCTTTCTTGAAGCCGCCCCCTACATCCTTTTCGGTCTTGGGGTGGGGGGCCTGCTCAAAGTCTTCATGTCCCCGGCCTATGTTGCCAAACATCTGGGCACGGGTCGGTTCTCCTCGGTTATAAAAGCTGCTCTCCTTGGCATCCCAATCCCCCTCTGCTCCTGTGGCGTGCTTCCGGCGGCGGCCTCCCTGAAGAAACAGGGAGCCAATAATGGTGCCACCACGGCCTTTTTGATCTCCACTCCTGAATCAGGTGTGGACTCCATCTCCATCACCTACGCCCTTCTTGATCCCATTATGACCGTGGCCCGCCCGGTTGCCGCCTTTATTTCAGCCTTTGTGGCAGGCTTTACGGAAAATTTCATCAACCCTCCAGCCACAACCCCCACAGGTAAAGTTAACCTCAGTTGCCCCATTGATGGTTGTTGTGACGGGGAGGACTGCTCTCCGGCTGAACATAAAAACCACCATACCTTCCTGGAAAAAACCGCCTACGGGATTAAATATGCGGCAACCGATATATGGGGTGATCTCGCCGGCTGGTTCTTTGTTGGAATTATTCTGGCCGGAGTCATCACGGTGCTGGTTCCAGACGCCCTGTTTGCCACCTATCTTGGCGGCGGCTTTGGCTCCATGCTCCTGATGCTGGCCTTTGGTATCCCCCTATATATCTGCGCCACCGCCTCAACCCCCATCGCTGCGGCCCTTATATTAAAAGGAGTCAGTCCAGGGGCGGCCCTGGTCTTTCTGCTGGTTGGCCCAGCTACCAATATAACCTCGCTATCGGTACTTATCGGCATCCTCGGTAAACGGGCCACAGTGATCTACCTCACCGCCATTGCCGTGATTGCCGTGATTGCTGGCCTTGTAGTGGATATGGTTTACGAATCCTTCGGCATCTCGGCAAAAGCAGTGGTCGGACAGGCGGCAGAACTACTCCCTCACTGGGTTGTGCTTGGTTCAGGCACCCTTCTCCTCCTGCTTTCCATCAAGCCACTGCTTGGGATCATTCGGGGCTGGTTTTCAGCGCGGAATGGTGACTGTGGCTGTCACTCCAGCGCTTGCCATGACGACCACAACCACCTTGTCCAGATACAGCCATTACCACCCGCCAAAGAAAAATAGCCGAGCAAACCAATATTTCGGGGCCAACCCATAGGAACTACCTATTTGCGCTATTGCTTAACCTATGAGATGTTCGCCTCTTGAGTTTCTAAACAACATTACAATCTCAGGAGAGAAACCATGAAAAAATTAACCCTAGCGGGGCTCGTACTGTTCAGTCTGTTTAACATCGCAGCCCTATTTTCATCCTTCAACTATATCGATGCCGCGTCATTCAAGGAATGGCTCACCAGCAACAAGCCGGTTATTATTGTGGATATTCAGGTGGCAGAGGAGTTTGCAGCTCACCATTTCCTAGACGCCATTGAGACCAACGCCTTTCCGGTCAAAACAGCTGCCGAGAAAAAGAGCATTGACCAGGCGGTGGCCCTTTATAAAGCCACAGGCCATGATGTTGTTGTGGTTTGTCCTCGGGGTGGGGGTGGAGCCAAACGTTGCTACACCTACATGAAAAAACAAGGTGTGCCAGAAAACAAACTGAAAATCCTTAAGGGCGGCATGGCCAAATGGCCTTACCCGGATATGCTGGCAAAAAGATAGGAGGATATTCTCATGCTGAAAATATTATCACTCGTGCCTCTCTGTCTTATCGCCGTAACCTTATTCAGTAGCCCGGCAATGGCTGCAAAAATCAAATGTCAGGTTGTTTCTGTGCAGGGGAATACGGTGGTATTTGACTGCGGAAAAAGAGCAAAAAGACTTCACCCTGAGTCAGTTGTAACGGTGACCATCAAGAAGAAGGATGGGGGTGGGTGCTAAATAAAGAGAAGCCTACATAATAACCGAGGTCAGCCTGCCATCTGCACCCTTGTACGCCTTATGCTGGCAGACCATATTCCGTCCCCGTTTTTTGGCTTCGTACATCGCCTGGTCCGCAGCCTGAAGCAGATTGTGGACACAGGCCTCAGGCTCAGTAAGCCACTGGGGGTGCATGGAGGCAACACCAATACTCACCGTTAAATGAACATTCTTTTTTAGAATTTCACCCTTGGTGTTACGAATAACCAAAGGGTAATTTTCTACCCTGGCACGGATAAACTCCGCCAGGGCAAGGGACTCTTTTTCGGAACAAGAAGGCAGAACTATCGCAAACTCCTCCCCCCCATAACGGGCAGCTAAAACACCATGGTCAGGACACACATCTTTGTCTTTCGTGGATTTCGCAATCACACTTGCCACCAGACCCAAGACCTCATCACCAACAAGATGGCCGAATTCGTCGTTAAAGAGCTTAAAATAATCAATGTCGAGCATAAGCAAATGGCAACTACTGTCAGCGATCGACTTCCATTGATTACGTAAATACTCATCAAAGCCGCGCCGATTAGCCAGACCGGTCAACTGATCAGTCTTGCCCATTTTTTTTAAGGCCTTAACATCTTCCTCCATGAGATGGACAAGCTTATGAAAGGCTCCTTTCAGATCAGTGACCATCTCATGGGGCGACTTGTCGGATAAAACTGTCTTTATTGTCAAACTTTCAAGATCAGTCACCGCCAATTTATGGTGCCCGGAGACTTCGACAAAATGACCTATAAGGGTATTGGTCTCCTTAATGGCCTCCTGCAACTCCTTGATATATGGCGCATTAAGAATACGATCAAAAGACTTTGTCGTGCGCGAAAAAGCCGCAGTGGAAAAAACCGTACCTCTGATGGTACTCCGCAGAAGAGAACATACTTCAGACCTCTGTTCCTCTGTCAGGTTTTGACAGAACTGTTTCCCAAACAGACAGTGAAGTAACGAGCCCCAACCCAAAGGAGATGGCAATTTCTGCTTGCCGATAAAGGTCTGTAGCTCTTTATTGGATATTTTTTGTCCCATGCCATAAGGTTATCAAACCTGCAAAGCTAAAACAATTCATTATCTAATATCAATGAGGAAAGAGATATCATCCCCACAAGTTCAACCCCCTCCGCAACCGGGGCCCGACGAATGCCGGCTTGATGGATAAGCCTTGCCACATAACGAATATCCATATCGGCAGGCACCGTAATAACCGGTTTGGTCATAATCTCATAGACATTGACCTCAGCCGAGGTACGCCCGGCCAGAAGAACGCCCTCAATAAAGTCCTGAACGACAACGATCCCCCACACATCATCCCCATGGCGCTTTTCAACCAACAGCGAGGACACCTTTTCAGCCCGCATCTTTGCAGCAGCCTCACTAGCTGTGGCCATACCATCAATGGTAACAATGCCCTTTTGCATAACATCTCTTGCCCGAACAATTACAGTTTCTTCAGAACCCATTATCTTTTCCTCTCACATTAACGCTAATTTAGCCTCTGCCTTGCAACGCTAAATATCCTTAAAAATAACTCTGCCGAACCTCTTCTTTAAAAATTTCCATCTGGCTCTCAAGCCCCACCACATGCTCCACCGGCACGACAAAGGCAATACCAGTCCCAGGTTTGTGGAACTCCCCGGCAATCTTGACTGCCTCGAGAATAGACATCACCCGATGCTCCTCCACAAGGAGCATGATAATATCCGTCTGCGCTTCCAAAGACAGGCCAAAAAACGTTTTCGCCTCATGCACCCCCGTTCCCCTGGCCGGAATAATAGTGGCCCCGGTGGCTCCGGATTCTTTGGCAGAATCGACTATCTTATCCGTAATATCGGTCTTTACAGAGGCCAAAATAAGTTTAAAGCGCATTACGTTTCTCCATTTTGTTTTTGCTTCGTTGGACTCGCCAGTGCATCAGTTGGGCATAACCCATAACGGCGATAATCGGACATAGACTGGCAAAGGCAATAAGACCAAAACCATCCAAAGCCGGATTTCGTCCAGGTACAGTACCAGCCAAGCCAAGCCCCAGTGCCGCCACAAGGGGCACCGTTACGGTTGAAGTCGTCACCCCGCCTGAATCATAGGCCAGGGCAATAATACTTTTAGGTGCAACCAGGGTCTGACCTATGACAATCAGATACCCCACCAGGATATACAGGTATAAAGGTGTCCCGGTAATAATTCTAAACGTACCCAAACTGATACCAAAGGCAACACCTATGGCCACCGTGATACGCAAGCCCCAGGTACTGATGGCACCCGCCGACACCTCGTTGGCCTTTTGGGCCACAGCAATAAGGGACGGTTCGGCAATAGTTGTAGCAAAGCCAATCATGGCACCAAACAAATAAACCCAGCCATAGGCCGTCCAATCAGCCTGGTCGGGAACATGGCCTGTACCGTAAATAAATACCGGATCAGAAAGCTGGGTGGCCATGATCTTACCCAAGGGGAACAAGGCCTTGTCAAGACCCGCCAGAAATAAGGCCAGGCCAAGCACCACATACACCCCACCCACAAGCAGACGACGCAAATGAGGGATCGGTTGTCGCAACACCAATAGCTGAAAGCCGGTGATAAGAATAATAATTGGCAATACATCCCGACAGGTAGCAAGTAATACCCTACTGAAATCATAGACAAATTCCATCAAGAAAGAACCACCCTAGTTGAAAATAATAAGCCCGTAACCCATAACAAAGATCATTGGCAGTAGTGAGGCAAAGGCAATAAGACCAAAACCATCCACCAGAGGACTTCTGCCCCGAATCGTGGAGGCCAGACCAACCCCGAGAGCCGCAACCAATGGCACGGTAATGGTTGAAGTCGTGACCCCGCCAGCATCATAGGCAATACCAATAATCTCTTTGGGGGCAATAAGGGTCATCAGCATCACCAGAACATATCCAGAAATAATAAAATAATGAATTGGCCAACCACGAATAATCCGCATAACACCTATCAGGATGGCAAGCCCCACCGAAAAAGCCACCGACATTCTAAGGCCAAAAGCATAGTTCTGGCGTGATCTCAAACTTGAGTCAATCAACTCACCGGCACTGGCAATTTCAGCCGCCTCCGCAGCCACAGCAATAAGGGCAGGTTCAGCCACCGTGGTGGAAAAGCCGAGGGCAAAGGCAAAGAGGAGAAGCCAAAACAGAGAACCCTTACGCGCCAGAGCCTGAGCCATGGCCTCACCAATGGGGAATAAGCCCATCTCCAAGCCCTGAATAAACAGGGTAAGCCCCATCACTACAAGTAGCGCGCCAAGTAACACCTCACCAATCTGCGGCAGTGGTTGGCGCAAAACTGCTATCTGGAAAAAAGCAATCACCACAACAATGGGCAGAAGGTCAGCAAAGGCATTTTTTAATTTTTGCAGAATAATGGAGATTATCATTATTTTCCTTGAAAGGGGTACAGTAGGTATTGTGGCAACTCCAGTCGAGCTTGACAAGCCATTCTGCCGCAGGCGTGATATTTCTATCTCCCCCGATCCCCACGATGGGTGAATTTCACCAGGACAATCCTTACCAACAAGCCGAGATATAGCGTCACCATAACCAGTAATGTAAGTTTATCTGTTATTTTTTTTCCCCACCACCTATGATGTTACAACAAGCTGAAGCACGGATGCTTCAGTATCAGCAAATTGCCTATATAATCTTGGATATCATTATTTTTCTTAACAAGAAGGAGAACAAAAATGACTCGATTTTCTTACCGACTGCCACTTCTATTTACACTAGGATTACTGACAATACCCGGTGTTGCCATGGCCTCAGATGGAGGTCCGCAGCTAGACCTTACGGCCAACTGGGTGGGGTATACCTGTATAGCCCTCTTTATCATAGCCTACGCCTTTGTTATGTCCGAGGAATACACCAACCTGCGCAAATCCAAGCCTGTTCTCCTGGCTGCGGGTATCATCTGGGCCATTATTGGCTGGACATACGCCGCCAATGGTATGCCCCACGCAGCAGAAATAGCTGTTCGTCACAACATCCTTGAATATGCCGAACTCTTTCTCTTTTTACTGGTGGCAATGACCTATATAAACGCCATGGACGAGAGGCAGGTGTTTGAAGCATTACGGGTCAAGCTGGTGTCCGCTGGGTTTTCCTTCCGCAAGCTGTTCTGGATTACTGGAGCCCTGTCCTTCTTTATATCCCCCATAGCCGACAACCTGACCACCTCATTGTTAATGTGTGCCGTGGTCATGGCCATTGGTAAGGACAATGTTAAATTTATCAGTATTGCCTGTATCAATATCGTTGTTGCTGCCAACGCAGGGGGTGCCTTCAGTCCCTTTGGCGATATCACCACCCTGATGGTCTGGCAGAAAGGCATTGTCCACTTCTGGAGCTTTTTCAACCTGTTCATCCCCTCAGCTGTCAACTGGCTGGTGCCTGCCCTAATCATGAGCTTTACAGTGCCTAACATTAAGCCCACTGCGGATAAGGAGAACCTGCAGATGAAACGGGGCGCTGTTATAGTAATGGTTCTGTTTCTCCTCACCATCTGCACCGCAGTAAGTTTCCATAACTTCCTCCACCTCCCCCCCATGATGGGTATGATGACGGGTCTCGCCTATCTCAAATTCTTTGGTTACTACCTGAAAAAAACCCATCAAACAAAGGGTGAACAATTCCGCCGGAGACGGGGCGAACAGGATGAAGAGGTGGGCGATGTTCTCGCCTTTGATGTGTTCAAGAAAGTAGCCAGAGCCGAATGGGATACCCTGTTCTTCTTCTACGGGGTTATCCTCTGTGTTGGTGGCCTTGGCTTCATCGGCTACCTGTCCATGGTCTCAGAACTGCTGTATACCGGTTGGGGAGCCACCAACGCCAACGTCATGGTGGGCGTGCTTTCTGCCATCGTTGACAATATCCCGGTAATGTTTGCCGTACTGGCCATGGGCCCAGAGATGTCCCAGGGCCAATGGCTTCTGGCCACCCTCACCGCTGGGGTTGGCGGCTCCATGCTCTCCATCGGCTCTGCAGCCGGGGTTGCCCTTATGGGTCAGGCCCGAGGGATATACACCTTTGGCGGCCACCTTAAGTGGACGCCGGTTATTGCCCTGGGGTATGCCGCAAGTATCTGGGTCCACTTTCTGGTTAATGGCAGAATGTTTTAAATCTATCTGGGACCCCTACAGGGTATACTTGCCGGTATACCCTCTTGGGGTTACCATCTTCTCGTTCCAGATATAGGTCTGGGAATTACCCACCATCACGGTGGACTGCATGCCAATTTCACACTCAAGCATCTTATCCAGGGTGGTTAAAACGATGGTTTCATTTTCCCTCGTTGCAGCGGTGACAATACCCACCGGAGTTTCAGGGTCGCGGTATTTAAGGAGAATCTCCCGCGCGCGGACGATCTGCTCGGTGCGTTTTTTTGATTTCGGGTTGTAGATCGCCAGGACAAAATCAGCACTGGCCACGGCTTCGAGCCGCTTTTCAATAAGCTCCATGGGGGTCAGAAGGTTCGACAGGCTGATGGCGGCAAAGTCATGCATAAGGGGCGCACCAAGTCGCGCTGCGCAACCATTAACCGCAGCAATACCGGGGATAATCTCGATTTTTGTCTTGAGATCATGCTCCCTGGCAATTTCAAAGACCAGCCCCGCCATGGCATAGATGCCCGGATCACCACCGCAGACCAGGGCCACCGTTTGCCCCCCCTCCACAAGCCAAATGGCCTTGGTACAACGATCCACCTCCTTCATCATCTGCGAGGACAACACCTCTTTGCCCACCAGATATTCGGGGATGAGATCAAGATAGGTCTTATAGCCAACAATGACGTCTGCCTCCTTCAGGGCATCCCCCGCCGCCGGAGTCATATGTTTCAGACTTCCTACGCCTGTGCCGACAACGTAAAGGGTACCAGCGCCACTGCCATTGTTATGTTCTGCCATTTTCGTTTCCTGCTTATTAAATTAGAAATTTTATTTTTGAATGCACCACTCAAGAGGGCGCACGGTTCCGCCACCCCGATGGCCCCCACCGCCTTCATAGCCGCCTCGGAGACTTCCGCAACAGCGACGCCGTTTATTTCATCTTTACTGAAAAAATCAATCGGCCAGCCCCGGTCTTTGGCAAACTCGAGTAAACCCACCTCATCATTTTTTTTATCAATGGAGGCAAGGTTTTTGATTGCCTGTTGATTAAGACCAAGATCTGCAAAAAGCTCTGTTAGCGCCTCCTCAAATTCAATAGGCGGCGTATGGCGATTACACCCCGTGCCAACCACGATATTTATGGGACACAGCACAGACCGCCCCTGGAAACAGTCGCGATTTGAAATAATCAGATCGGCCTCATCTACCCCTGCAACCTGCTGTAATCCTGTGGGTAACGACTCAACAGCCAAATCAGTATAGACCTTGAGTGTCCCTTGATTTACAAGTGTTGCGCTGGCCTCGACAAAAAGCTCTTTTGAACCACACAACTTCTGCCTCTTGGCCCAGAGATCAAGGGATACCAAGCCAAGGGTGTCAGAAGCGGTGGTAATAACCGGCTCGCCACCCAGAATTTCAGCCACCTGAATTGCCAGTTCATTGCCCCCACCCAAATGCCCGGAAAGGAGACTGATGGCATGACGCCCCTTCTCATCCACCACCACCACACAGGGGTCGCTGCGCTTGTCACCAAGGAGAGGGGCAAGGGAGCGCACGACAATTCCCGTAGCCATCACACAGACAAACCCACCAAAAGACCCCCAATTACTAGCAAGATTTTGACTTATACCTTTTTCTGTAAGGAGAGTTGCCTGGGGGAGTTTAGCCTGGAGTTTCTGGGCTAACTGTTTTCCACCTTGGGTTATGGCGATAATTGCGGTTTTCATAACTTTCATTTACTCACCTTATCCCTATAGCCATGACTGAAATGTTTATCATATAATTTAGATAAAGCGGGGGGCGGGGCATCGGCGAGCACCTCACCCACGGCTATAATGGCAGTGCGGGTAATACCGGCATTTTCAACCTGGTCAACGATGGTAGCAAGGGTTCCGCGCAGTTGCCGTTCCTCGGGCCAACTCACCTTTTCCACCACCGCCACCGGAGTTTCCGGCGGGTAGCCCCCTAAAATAAGCTCAGCCACCACATCATCAATCATATTTATGGAAAGAAGGATCAGCATGGTGGCCTGATGAGTGGCCAGGGAGACAAGATCTTCCCCCTCCGGCATGGGTGTGCGTCCTGCCCGCCTAGTAATGATGATGGTCTGGGAAACCTCAGGCAGGGTCAACTGGGTGGACAAGGCGGCAGCGGTGGCGGTGGCTGAACTCACTCCGGGGATAACCTGAAAGGGAATATCCTCCTTGACCAGTTCCGCAATCTGCTCGTTGATCGCCCCATAGATCGCCGGATCGCCAGTGTGCAGCCGCACCACCCTCCTGCCGGCCTTAAAGGCTGGGATCATCAGGGCCAGAACCTCATCAAGATTCAATCCGGCCGAATTAACCACTTCCCCATCAAGGTTAGAAATTAACGGTTCCGGCACCAGACTGCCCGTGTAAATAACGAGATCAGCCTCGCTAAGTAAACGCTGCCCCTTTACCGTAATAAGCTCGGGATCACCAGGCCCTGCCCCAACGAAATGTATTTGCTTTGTCATAAAATGACCCTAACGACCCTGTGGTTCAAAAAATTAATTCTTGCGGACAATGAGTGTCGAAAAATAATGTAACTCTTTACCCACAAGTGCTTTTAAATCGTGATGCACCCGCTCATCCGCCATGGAAGTGCGCTCCACCAAAACAGACGTATCCAATAAGCCCAGCTCTTCGAGAAGCGGCACCAGACGATCCATGGATTTAAAGACCTTCATAAAGACCACGGCGTTGAACTGCGAGAGAACTTCGCGTATTTTGCTGTTTTCAAAGACGGCGGGGATCACGACAAGTTCGTCGTCACCTAGGCAGAGGGGGGTTTTGGCAGCAGCGGCTGTGGCACCAATGGCGGAAATGCCGGGGATGATTTCAATATTTGCCATCGGACTCCTGGCAAGGAGGGTTTCAGCAACATAAAACCCCGTGCAATAGATCGCAGGATCTCCCAGGGTTGGCAGGGCCACATCATGCCCCTGCTCAAGATGCGAGAGGATCCAGGAGGTGGCATCATCCCACGCCTCCTGAACTTCCAGGTCAGCAGGTTCACCCCTATAAATTTTTTTCATGGGGAAATGGTGGGTGAGAATCTCTTTGCCGTCGGCACGCACCGCACCGGAGGCTATGGTAAAGGCTGTACTAATCCCATCTTTACTGGCAGAGGGTGTGAGCCAGGCCGCGCTTTGATCTAAAATCCGGGCGGCTTTAATGGTCATCAGCTCCGGATCACCGGGGCCAACACCAACAACGTAAAATGTTCCTGTCATTTTTTTCTAACAAACCACGAGAAAGCCCGAGGAGGATGATTCCATCCCCACCCCCAAACTCCATCTCAGCCCGTCTTCTCTCCTGTAATAATGGTTATGGGATTAAACGTCCTTGTTACACCGTCCTGTCCCGTTCTTGTGACCTGAATACTACCTGTTTCTACCTTAAAACCCTGCTCTAGCATATGTTTTGGTGCCGCAGTAATGGTTTTTTGAGTATCACCATTAGCCACCAAAATCCCACCAGCCAGCAAACGACGATGGGCTTCTTTAATAATTTCAGTTAATTGTCCACCATTACCACCGATAAAAACACGGTGTGGATCTGGCAGGCGCGCGAGGACATCCATGGCAAGTCCTGCAACCGGAACCACATTATAGCAGCCAAATTTACGAATATTGGCCTTGATATTGGCCAATTCTTCGTCTTTGCGCTCAATGGCGTAGATGGTAAGCCCCGGATTCATCCGTCCCGCCTCAATGGCAATTGAACCAGATCCAGCTCCAACATCCCACAACACGCCCTCTTTGGACAAACGCAGACGGTGCAGGGTGGCTGCCCGCACCTCATCCTTGGTAATCAGCCCCCGACTATGCTGTATCTCGGACTCAGACAGGCCAAGGGTAAATTGTTCGGCCATCTGGGGCCTGAGCAAACACATCACATTCAGCTCGGAAAAACTATGTTCAGCCGCCTCCTGCAAGGTTCCTGAGAAAAATGTTTCATCCGCATCACCAATATTTTCCGCCACCAGCACCCGACACTCCCGACTCACACCTTCAGCGCCAATCAGGCCAAGATATGCAAGAATATCTCTGGCCAAAACATCCGGCGTATTGGCATTATCGGTAAACAGAAAACTCTTGTGGTGGGACAAGAGCAACCCCGCCACATGGACATGATTGCGTCCATGGAGAGAAATTAACTTCGCATCATCCCATGGAACCTTAAAGCGGCTGGCCGCATCCTGCATAGATGACAGGGTGGGCAGAATCTCCACCCGATCATGGCCAAAATGATCGATAAGCCTACGGCCAATCCCGTAAAAGAGCGGGTCACCACTGGCAAGCACCGCCACATCACCCATAACAAGAGAGTTTTCAATGGCCATAAGGGCATCTACAAGGGGCGTAATGCCAACCGTGGGAATGGTGCAGTGACCAAACATGGCAAGGAGTCTTTCCCCCCCGACAATCAGGGCGCTCTGCCCCAAAATTTCGCGCTGGGGCAGGGTGAGCCCAAAGGGACTAACACCTATTATATTTATTTTACTCGTCATTATTTATTTTTTTATCCCCCCGGATACCACAAACTACACCTGTGCCAACACCTTGGCCGAACCATCAATAAGGTAGACCGTAACCCCAAGTCCCGACACATCCTCGGCGTACTGCCGGGCCTTGACACATACAGCGCGGATTATATCCGCCCGCCCTGCGTCCTGAAGATGACAGAGCATTTCGCGAGCCGTGTTAGAGTTTTTAATTTTCTCAAGGAGCAACCCGTCTGCGCCAAGACCTGCCAGTAAATCTGCCGCATCAACCATTTCCAACGCCCCGTTGCGAACGTGGGTCTGGGGAACGCACAGGGCAGCTTTGGTTATTTTCGCCCACATTCCAGCCAAATGAATCTTTTTAAAGCCCTTCGTTGTGGCCTCCAGCAACGAAAATTGCAGATAATCCCCCATCATGGCATACGCCTCTTCCGGCAGGCCAAGTTTTGATTGGGCGCCCCGTTCAGACGTCCGTCCGGTGGAAAGCACCACATCATAAAGCCCTGCCTCCCGCGCCACGCTCAACGATGCTGAAATCGTCGCTGTCCAGGCTTCCGCCGAGATGGGCCTAACAATACCGGTGGTGCCAAGAATCGACAGACCACCAATAATGCCAAGCCGATGATTCAAGGTCTTTTCAGCTAGAGACGCACCATCCGTCACTGAGATTTCAACCAGAAACCGCTGCCCCGCCTTAACCTCCTGCACGGCGTCAACAATCATCTGCCGGGGCACAGGATTAATCGCCGGTTCGCCCACCCTGGCGGCAAGCCCCGGTTTTGTAACACGACCAACCCCATCACCGCCACCAAGGATTATATTTTTCAAGCCAATATAAAATTCCGGCAGGGTGTCATCGGCCGCAAACCGCACCGTAGCACAGATCTCAGCACCATTAGTCACATCCGGATCATCCCCGGCATCCTTGATGGTAGCGGCAAGAACCCCATTTGCTAAACGCTGATAACGATGAATGGTAAAGCCATGCCTCTTGCCATCCGGAAAAGGGATATCAACCGTAGCCTCCTGCCTGCCGGTGGTCAGAAAAAGGGTGGCCGCCTTGGCAACGGCAGCGGCACAGGCTCCTGTTGTGTATCCGGACCGTAGTCGTTTGCTCATTTTTGCAGAGTCAAAGGCTGAAGGTTTAAGGTGAAAAGGTCTAGGAGTCTGCCGGACTTAAGCAAAACCTACTCTCCTGCCAGACGAATCAGGGCGTTAACAATCGCCGCCGCAACCGGACTGCCGCCCTTGCGGCCTAAACTTGTGATAAATGGATACTCTTTTTCAGCAAGGAGCGCCTTGGATTCAGCAGCATTGACAAAGCCCACCGGAACACCGATCACCACGGGTCGATCTTCCGGTGCCATCTCAGCCAGACATTCCATGGCTTTGAGAAGTGCGGTGGGGGCATTACCGATGGCAAGAATACCGGGGTTGCCACCTAATCCCCGCTCAATCGCCACCTCCGACCGGGTCTTGCCCTGCTCCCGGGCCAGATGTGCCACCTCGGGGTCGGCCACCAGACACTGCACTGCACCACCGAATTTGGCCAGCATAGCCTTACTTACCCCGGCGGCTGCCATATTTACATCGGTATAGATGTTTTTACCAGCTTTTATCAGCTCAATGGCTCGGACGATGGCCTGGGACTGAAAACGCATATTGTTGGCAAAGGCAAAATCGCCCGTGGCATGGATCACCCGCTGGACCACCTTAAACGTGGGGTAGTCGAAATCGTGGGGGCCAAGCTCCTCTTCGATGATCCGAAAGGACTCAGCTTCAATTTCGGTTGGCCCTATTTTCTGAATTATTATTGTCATTTTTTACCTTTTCTCAAGCAACTGGCCATTCTAAGCATTTATCCACAAACGTCTCCACTCCCTCAGGGTTAAAGCCAAAATGCAGATGCATATAGCCCCCCAAAACATTCTTGTAACGATACCCCTCAGGGCCACAGTCGTCGCCGCCATTATTGGTAAGGGTGTAGATCCTGGCCAGAGCTGCATCATCATCTCCACTGATTCGGGAATAATGAAACTCATGACCACGCATCACGGTGCCTTTCGCGCCAAACAGACCATCACCAGTAAGGGTTACTTCCCGGTAGCCAAGGCCGGCCCTGCGGTTTTGCATCTGCACCTTAACCGGAAAGACATCCACCATGGGGAAAAACCGGCCGTCCAGATCAACAATGCCCTGGGTTAGATACATAAAGCCTCCACATTCGGCGTAAATTACCCCACCCTGTTCAGCCCACGCCTTGATTTGAGTCAACATTGACCTGTTCTCAGCAAGTTTCCCGGCATAAAGCTCTGGATACCCACCCCCAAGATAAAGCCCGGAAACACCTGGGGGCAGATGCGTGTCGGCCAGGGGGGAAAAAAACACAAGCTCAGACCCGGCCCGGCGCAGTAAATCAAGATTGTCCTCATAATAGAAACAAAAGGCTTGGTCGAGGGCAACGCCAATCCGTACCGAGGCCGATCTGGATTCGGTACGGGCCACAGTAGCAGGTTCAGCAATCGTTGCAAGCTCCAGCAAACGCTTAAGATTAACATGCTCGGCAACTGTCCCGGCAAGCTCAGCAATGGCCTCCGGGCTGATTGGTTCTTCGGCTCCCATATGCAGGCCAAGGTGCCTCTCCGGCATGGCAAAAACAACGTTGCGGGGCAGATGACCCAAAACCTCGGCCTGACAATGTTTTTTGATACCATCCGTTACAAGCTGCAGATGACGGGGACTTGCCACCCGGTTTAAAATCACCCCGACAAGGTGAACATTCGGATTTAACGTCTCAAACCCCTTAACCACCGCCGCCGCACTCTCAGCCTGGGAACGGACATCCACCACAAGCACCACCGGAATATGCAGTTTTTCGGCAAGGGCCGCGCTGGAGGAATCACCCCCATCAAACATCCCCATCACCCCTTCAATCACCGAGATATCAGCATTCGCCGAGTGGAGGGCAAAGGTTTGACGACTAAACTCCTCTCCCGCCATCCATAGGTCAAGATTGCGCGAGTCCGTACCCGTCACCAGTCTATGCAGGCTCGGATCGATAAAATCAGGGCCGCATTTAAACGGCTGCACCCTGTTGCCCATTCGCCCAAGGGCGGCCATGACCCCTAAGGTGACCGTTGTTTTTCCGGAGCCGGAGTGGGTTCCAGCTATAATTACAGCCCTAGTCATTATGTTTTGGGCCCTGATACAAAAACTCATTGAGCAGTACAACCCCATCGACAATGCGCAGGGTCGGGCGAGAGACAATGGACTCATCAATGATATAGACCCGTCCCTCCCTCACGGCTTTGATGGCCATAAAGCCCGGTTCTTCATCAATTATTTTTCTGGTAACAGGATTCATCCGCCCCTGTTGGGCGATAAACACATCAATTTCACTGGCCTTGGCGAGGATCTTTTCCTTACCGTAGGCGGCGATATTGGTTTTGCGCATCTGACTGGCATCACTGGCTATATTAACGCCTCCTGCCTGCTCCAGGGCATAGATGGCGATGGACTCCGAGGCAAAGGTTTTCATCTTTTTATGCATGGATTCAAAGTAGACCCGTGGCCGTTTATCCAGTGGAATACCCGCAACACGTTTGCCAACCTGACCGACCCCCATCTGAAATTCCGTCACCATAGCCGCCGCATTCTCCGAGTGACCGGTCAAGCGACCAAGTTCACGCCAATAATCAAAAATACCTGCCACTGAGGTTGGTTGCATGGAGATCACCGTAATCCCTGCTTGCCGCAACTTTTCTAAAAGCTGGGGATAGGAGCGCTCAATCATTGGTCGCACCAGTACCAGATCAGGCCGGGCGGCAATAAATTTTTCCGGATCTTCGCGGTAGGAAAAGCGTGGTTTAGTAAGGATCTCAGCCGGATAATTATCCGAGGTTGAAATGCCGATGATCTGCTCACTGGCCCCGAGACTCACCAGATTCTCGGTATGGGCCGAGTAAAGGGAGATAATTCGTTTATATGGAGTCTGTATTGACCCGGCAAAGACATTATTACCCCATAACAATACCAGTAACGTTACGCCGATCCGTAAAAGGAGACTGCCACCTCGACCTTCAATCTTATTCATCATTTTCCGTACCTATAGGCCACCTGAATAGCCTGACTAAATTCATTAAATTTCACCAATGCCTCAACCCCGAACACCTCACGGATGGCACCAGGGGTCAACACCCCGGCAACCGCGCCGGTATTATAAATCGTACCCTTTTCCATAAAAATAAGCTCATCACAATAGGCCGCAGCCAGATTGAGATTATGGATCACCGCCACCACCGTGCGACCCTCCTCCTGCACCAGTTTTCGCACCCCGTTAAAGATCTGCAGGGTGTAGCGCACATCGAGACTTGCGGTGGCTTCATCAAAGAGAAGCACCGGCGTGTCCTGGGCCAAAGCGCGGGCCACAACCACCCGCTGTTTCTCGCCACCGGAAAGTTCCGTAACCAAACGATTGGCAAAATGGTCGATGCCAATGGTCTGCATGGCGGCATCAACCAAGGCCATATCCTCCACCGATGGTGAACCAAAACGGGGAATATACGGATGCCGCCCCATAAGCACCAGCTCTTCCACCGTGTAATCAAAACCGATTCTAAAATCCTGCGGCACCAGTGCCACCTGTCTTGCCAGTTGCCTCTTACTGTAATCCGCAAGGGGCAAACCTTTAAAATGCACCGAACCTGTTGCCTGCTCCTTGTTGCCAACAAGCAGATCAAGCAGGGTGGTTTTTCCGCAACCGTTCGGCCCAACGATGCCGTAGAATTTTCCTGGGTTTAGGGTTAAATTGAGACTTTCTAGGGCCGAGGTAGTGCCGTAGTTATAGCTTACGTTTTTTAGGCTATAGGTCGCTGTTATATTGGAGCTTTGATTGACCACTTTTAGGTGTTCGTTCCTTTTGTATTTTATTAGAACGTCCAACATCGAACGTCCAACATCGAATTTTAAATATTTGTTAGTGAACCTGCGACTACTTCTTGCGCCCTGCTGTTTTTATGCTTGTGACAAATATTTTAATTAATTCCTCAGTTTCGTTTAGAAGCTCATCAAGCAAATTTGAGTTTGCTACAATAGGAACACGTTGAATTAATTTAATCCAACGTTGAGACTCTCTAAATTCTTTTAACGAAATTCTCAACTTATGAATAAAATCTTTAGGTGACTCTGCCGATTGTGCTTCACCATGGTTTGGGTAAGGAGATGTGCCAGCCCTCAATAATTGCCGTGCTACATGGTTCCCCACTCTCGTATTTGGCAATGTATCCACAAGCTTAATTATACGCACCGAATAACGAAGCAACCTCTCTTCTAAATCATATTTTCTCTCCCTCACTTCAATCCCTCCATTACATTCACAATTCGATGTTGGACGTTCGATGTTCGATGTTCTTTCGTTCATTTACCACCCTTCTGTTTCCGTCTGAAAATAACACAGAAAAATGGCCCACCAATCAGGGCAGTCAAAACACCAATGGGAACCTCGGCAGGGAGGACGGCGCGGGTAACGGTATCAGCAAGGAGCAGAAGGCAGGCACCGGCCAAAATCGATACCGGCAGGAGTTTACGGTTGTCCGGGCCAACAATATAACGCATCAGGTGGGGGACGATGAGACCGATAAAACCGATGATGCCAGACACCGCGACACAGAGGGCGGTAACAAAGGAGGCCGTGACAAGGAGAATCTTGCGCGTCCGACCACTATCCACCCCAAGAGAATCGGCAGAGCGTCCGCCGAGTGCCATGATATTCAAATCACGCCCATAATAAATGGTGATGACAAAACCTACGGCTAAGGCCACCGCCACAAGCCCGACATCAAGCCAACTCCGGGAAGCAAAACTACCCATGAGCCAGAAGATAATCACCGCCACCTGCTCATCGGCCAGATATTTGATAAAGCTGATCCCGGCGGAGAGTATTGCCCCGACAATAACCCCGGATAAAATCAGGGTATTTGCCGAAATCTGACCGTTAAAGGTGGAGAGATGAAGCACCACAAACAGGGTCACCATGGCCCCGACAAAGGCAAAGATCGGCACCGACAGGTAGCCCGGCAGGATGAGATTAGCCAGAAGCGCCAGCGACGCACCAAAAGCCGCGCCGGACGACACCCCAAGGGTATACGGGTCGGCCAGGGGGTTAAGTAAAATCCCCTGATACACCACGCCACTCATGGCAAGCCCTCCACCCACCAGGGTTGCCGTTAAGATCCGGGGCAGACGCACATCCATCACCACAAAGGGCACGGCCTGATCGATGCCCTGTAAAATAGCGTCATTGCCTGAGATATTCGCCCACAGCACCTTAACAATGTCCCCCACCGGAATGACCATATAACCCATTCCGGCCGAGATAATGATCGCGCCCATGGTGGCAACAATAAGTGTTATAAGCAGTATGGAATAACTTTGTTTAATCATTTCTCTTTTTTCTCAATAATCTCCTGCCGCAAACGATCGTACCGATAATTCACAATCTCCCCGCTAAGCAATAGTTCCACCGCCGTCTCAATGATATGCAGTGGAACTTCAAACCATTCCCTTGGTGTATGGCGCTTGCCATTATTATCAAAAACATCCAGTTCCAAGCAAGACTCCAGGTGCGATTTTTATTTTCGATCAGGTTGGCTTCATTTGCCAAGGCACTAAAGAATCGACCGATTTTTTTTATGGAATATGTATTTTTTTTGCCGCTTTAACCTCCAAGACTTCAGTTTCAAAATCATGGGTCATGGAGAGTCGCGCGTCGTTTTGATTGACTGGTTAGTAATTAGCCTTGCTCTCGCTTGAAATAAGGCTGTTTCCTCTTTGTCTGGTGTGATGGCAATAACCTAGAGAACTTGCTCCTGAACTTGGGGATGGTGCCTATCCTTTTGATTACTATAACCGAGGATTTTGAATTGCCAATATCGCTTTGGGGTTGTTATCTGTTTTATGGAATATGGGACGATGTCATATTTATTTAGGCACTGATTAGATAATCACAATTTATAGTGATTATTTGACTAATTCAAACAATTGAATTTTGGATGCTTTTTTATCAAAAGTCATTACTGTTTCACAACCTTGTGTCTTTGCCGAATGAGCAATTAGAAGGTCTGAAAGATCATATTTATTGCCTCGGCAAGCATTTGTAAATTGTTGTAACGCTGATTGATGTTCAAATTTCAAAATTGGCATTAGAAGCAATTCACTGATGGCATCCAATATTTCCGTTCGTGGTATTTCATAAACAGCTTCTAAAACCCATATAAGTTCAAGCATTACAAGCACAGGGACAAATAGTTCTTTTTTGTCTAATTCTGTTTTTTTGAATATATTGTAAACTTCTTCAGCCTGTTTTTTATCATCTCCAACCATAAAACGAATTAGGATATTTGTATCAATTCCTTTCATGTGAATTTGCTCTTCATTCTATTTTTAATGGCATTGTCAATATCTTCGAGGGATACTGGTTTTCTATTAGGTTTATGTAGCATACAGAATGTATCATCTACCTTTTTTGAGATTGGCCTAATTATGGCTTCTCTTTTTGCAGTAAGAGTAATTTCAATTTTATCGCCAGTGTGTAACTTTAGTGATTCCCTAATTTTCTTGGGAATCGTGACTTGCCCTTTTGTTGTAAGTGTTGCTAGTGCCATGACATTTCTCCTTACTTTTTCATTTTGTCTTACTTAATGTAAGGGATGTTGCTTTTTGTGTCAAGGTTACCGATGAGATCGTGAGCTTTTTAATGATATTTTCACACATAACGACACGATTAACACTTAAGCTCAGCCAATTTTAAAAAAAAGAATAATAGAAAAAACCCACCACCATAATACTCAACGCCCGCGTTACCTGACTCACCCCGACCAGTTCCATGGCAAGTTTTGGTTTAAAAATACCCATATAATAGGGCAGTTGATGGCGCATGGCCCGAACGGGAGCGGAGATAATATTTCCGACCAACAAGGCTAGCACCACCTCACGGTAACCAAGGCTGTTATTAGCAAGAAGCACCGAGGCGGCGGCAAGCCCGGCTGAGAATTCGGCTGTGACATGGAGCAGGACAATGGACAAAGCCTGCGGATCAAGCCAACTGAGGAGTAAGCTCCTAGCCATCAGGGATTCGATTTTCGGAAATATACCGTAATGTCCAAGGATAAAGAAGATAATATAGACTGGTATCAGAAATTTCAGGATTTTGGGGATGCGTTTCTGCAACCGCCGTACTGCCCGCGCACCTGCCTGTTTCAGGCTCACCTTATCCTTTTGCTGCATGACAATCTCACCCGAATCACCGACAAGAAGCACACGCCCAACCAAAACCACCCCAAGGGTTTGCAACATCGCCGCCGTAAAGGTAATCCCCACATAGATAAAGGCCGCACCATGGATAAATGGCGCGGTTAAAAAGAAAACCGTGGGCAGGTGGAGAAAAAACCGGGGTAGCGAGTTAAACAGATTGGCAAGCACCAACTCCTTTTTATCAATCTTCCCCGTATCAAAGGCCTCAGCAAGCATGGTATTGGCCGCCACCCCTGAGAAAAAGGCCATGGAGAAGCTGGCCCCTGTAACCGCCGACAACCTGCCCAGACGAATCAGCGGCCGGGCCAGCACCGCCATACGATTCGTCCAGTTGAGGGCCTCAATAAAATTGGCCACCACTAGTCCCACCGAAATAAACAGCATGATCCGTAGAAGTGGCCAAATAATCTGGGCCCAGAGTTGTAAAATAAATTCAGGATTCATCGCATCCGTATTTACGCACGGTTGTAGATCGTAATATCAGGCAAGCCATAGCCCCAGAATAAGGAGGCCAGCCCCGCCAGCCAAAAAGACAATATCCCGCCTGGAATAATTAAGAATAACCAGGCCCGTGCCGGTAAGAAAAAGAATAAGCAGTCCTATACCATCGGTCAGCACCTGCCAAAAGCCGGAGGTTTTATAGGCCTTATGTAGACGGTTCAGCCAATGCCAGGGCTGATTATCCATCTTGTCTACCCGGGTCATGGTACCAGCCTGCGGGTCAATAATATAGGTTGTTCTACCGTGGGAGCCGTAAAGAAATTCAATAACCCCACCATCCTTAATTCGAATAACCTTGGGGCTGTCATCCCGGTTAATCTGCTGGCGATAGCTGTCGATAAAACTTAGCATCAATCCTTGATCCTGTACCTGCACCGGGATCACCGTTTTTGACCTGGTCTGAAAATAGCTAAAATCCTGGCGATGATTAAGTAACAGGCCGGTTACGCCGTAAAAAACGACAAAACCGACCAGAAGCAGTCCAACCAAGCGATGAATCTTTCGCCAAAAAGGTTTATCCAGCATGGCTATTTCAGGACAATCCCGGCATCAGCCGCAGCATCGCCAATATGACTTACAAAAATCTTTGCAAAAGCATCATTTTCACCAAGACCCTTACTAACAACGACAACCTCAAAACCATTCCTTTGCAGGATAGACTTCCAAGAGTCTTTCTCATCACTGGCCATATCATTCATGGAATGATCACCAGCCACCACCATAAAAGGCTTTAACACCACTTTTTTAACGCCGTATAATCTCAACGTTTCCATCACATCAGCAAGACCGGGAAACCCTTCCACATTACCGATAGCAGTAACCACATCAGGGTACATCCTCCGCATCACAGCCGCAAGCTCAAGGTAGGCCCCACCGTTACCGGGGAAAAATTCGTTGCCATGCCCCATATACACTATTCCAGCCTTCTCCCTCCGGGCAATTTCCACATCCGGGGCAACCACCTCAGCCACCCGCTTAATATCTTCGGCGTAGGGATGTTTCAGACCATAGGTCCCCAGAGCCGGACGACCCAGAGCAATTTTATAAAACGGCTTATATTTGACCTTTTTCAGCGTTCCCATGGCCAGCAACCCGTCCACATAGGTATGGAGATCCAGAAACTCCTCACCCATGGAGATATGAGTCGGCTGGATGACGATGGTATCATACCCCTCATTCTGGAGATCGGCAATGGTGGCAAGGGGGGTCTTGACGTGGAGAATATCAAGCGGAATCCCAGGATGGGCCTTGGCATATTCTCCATTTTCAGCCCGGTGTTGCCATTTCTTGCGGATAATATTTGAGGTAAAGGCCATCCGTACCGGAGTCCCCGGATACTCTGCTTCTACCTGGGCCCTAATATTGAGCAAACTCTTTAAGGCAGGCTCAACCGTGGTACCAAACATGGCAAGAACAATGGCCGACCGATGTTCAACCTTATAAGCCCCACTGGCAAAAGCATTGCCCATCCCCAAAAAAAACACCATGAAAACCATAAAAAAACAGGCCTTTAACTTCATAACAAACTCCCTCTTTTTATGATTCGGGCATAAAAAAACCCGAACCAATTTAAATTGATTCGGGAAAGCCCTGTTCTCCACGAATGATAATCGCATCCCTTTGCGGTATGAACTGTCATACCGCTTTTCCACGGGGATACTCCGATCTTGCTCTATTTTTCTCAACAAAGCAGTTGTAGTAGAGGATCCACCCCACCACAAAAAATTTCAGACAGGTCTTCTGACTTCCGGATCATCCTCGCTCTGCACCTTCCCAATCGCAAGCGATCAGTGGTCATTAGCAGAACTCGTCCCCGGTTACAGCGGCGGGCCCGTCCCGGACTTGCACCGGGTTCCCTCATGGCTTTAAAAGCATCTGAAAAACAGCACTCATTTCTAACTGAAACAAGCCCCCATGTCAACCTGAGAAGTCTTTTATCCAAAGACACAAAAAGGCCAACCCTAAACATTCTTTTATCTCAACAGGTTACATCCTGCATCAATATACCGGTGGGCTGCAAAACAAAACAATCTTGAACAGAAAGCCACAAATTGCTAGGATATTTAATGGTATAGCCTATCCTAAACCAAAGACCAAAGGACCGCCTGTCGATGAAACAGCCCACTGGCTCAAAAAAAAGATGGCTTAGTGCAAGTTGCGACTCACGGTCAATTTTGATTCTCGTTGGCTGGACCCTTGTAATCCTTCTTTTTTCCTACCAGACTTCTAGGCAAATTGACTATTTTGCCCAGAAAATAGCAATCACCACCGCCACGAGTAACCTCCAGAAAGACCAGGCCTTCAGGCTATGGGCCGCCTCCCATGGCGGCGTCTATGTACCCGTAACTCCAACAACTCCGATAAACCCATACCTTAAATATCTCCCCGCCCGTGACATCACCCTACCGGATGGCACCCACCTCACCCTGATGAGCCCCGCCTATATGAGTCGGCAACTAAACGAACAATTCCACGAAAAGTACGGAATCACGGGGCGATTGACCAGCCTAAAACCACTAAGACCAGCCAACCGCCCTGACCCTTGGGAAGAAAAGGCTCTACTATCTTTTGAGCAGGGCAAAAAAGAAGTTTTAGAATTTACCCAAATTAACGACGCCCCTTATCTGCGCTTAATGAGACCAGTTTTAACCACAGAAAGTTGTCTCAAGTGCCACGGACATCAAGGATACAAGGTGGGAGATGTACGGGGCGGCGTCACCATTGCCCAACCCATAACAGATATCCTTGCCCTCAAAGGAAAAATCACCCTAAAGCAGGTTGCCCTTAAAGTTATTATTTGGTTCATAGGTGCCATTCTTATTTTAAAACAAGGATATAAATCAATCCAGAGTAAGCGTAAAACAGAAAACGCCCTCAAGCAACTTCAACAGGAACGTGATATTTTTATGCGCGGCCCGGTGATGACCTTTACCTGGAAAAATGACGTCCACAGAACCATCGAACAGGTCTCAAGTAACGCCTTCGACATCCTCGGTTATTCCAGTAACGAACTCCTCGACGGCACCATTTCCTTTTCCTCCCTGATCCACCCGGATGATCTTGAACGGGTCAAAACAAAACTTACCCGTGCCTGCACTGGTAAGGAGCAATCTTTTACCCATAAACCTTACCGGCTCATGGGTAAAGACGGTGAAACCATCTGGATTGAAGACCATACAACGCTTATTTACAATGACGATAATGATATAAGTCACTTTCAGGGCTATCTGATTAACATCTCAGGTAGCATGGCGATTGCTGAAGAATTACGAGACTCCAAGGAACGCCTGGAGCTGGTTATCCAGGGGGCCAACCTTGGCACCTGGGACTGGGACATTAAAAAGGGGACGGTTCTGTTCAATGAACGCTGGGCCAATATGCTCGGCTATAGCCTGGCAGAACTAAAACCCCATTTCTCTACCTGGGAAGAGCGAATTCATCCTGATGAAATAGCCAAAATAAAGCAAATGCTCACCCCCCACTCCCATGGACAAGGCCCAGTCTATATCACTGAGCATCGCCTAAAACACAAGAATAGTCACTGGATATGGGTGCTAAATGTCGGGCGCATTTTCAAACGGGACGAGGAGGGACGGCCACTGCACGCCGTGGGTATCCATCTTGATATTACGAAACAAAAGGAGGCCGAACAGGCTTTAATTAAGGCCAAGGAGATTGCCGAGTCCGCCAACCGGGCCAAATCCTCCTTCCTCTCCAATATGAGTCATGAACTACGCACCCCACTCAATGCCATCCTGGGCTACACCCAACTCTATTTGCAAGATGACAGCCTGAGTCCTAAACAAAAAGATGGCATAAAAATTATTCAAGAGTCTGGTGAACACCTGTTACAACTCATTAACGATATTCTTGATCTATCCAAGATAGAAGCGGGCAAAATAGAACTTGTGGAAACCGAGTTCCAACTGGAGCAATTCATCCAGGCCATCATCAATATAGTGCAAATCAGGGCTGACGCCAAAGGGCTTACCTTTACATATCAACCGGGGGAGAACCTGCCTACCTTTATTAAAACTGATGCCCTGCGACTCAGACAGATCCTGCTGAATCTTCTGGACAACGGAATTAAATTTACCGACCATGGCCATTGCACCTTAAAAATCAACGCCCTCATAAGCCCACAACACACCCTATTTACCTTCACCATCGAAGATAGTGGTGCTGGTATTGCCGCAGACATGCAGGAACATATCTTTAAGCCATTTCAGCAGACAGGTGAGCGATCCAGGTACGCTGAAGGGTCAGGTCTAGGTTTGGCCATCTGCCGGGAATTGCTCGAGCAGATGAACGGCACCCTGCAACTTACAAGCCCCATTAATCCACAACCGCCACCAGGTGAAGGAGTCGGTAGCCGTTTTACCGTTACCTTAAATTTTGTAACCATCAACAAGGAAGAAACCACCGCCATCACCAAGGCGCAGGTCACAGGTTACAGCACCAACAACGGAGACCTGAAACACATCCTTATCGTTGACGACAACGAGTCCAACCGCACCGTCCTCCGTGACACCTTAACATCCCTTGGCTTTAGCACGAAGGAAGCAGAAGACGGCAGCGAAGTGCTGGCATGTTGCCGGGAGTTTAAACCTGATCTGATTCTTATGGATCTTAAAATGACGACAATGGATGGTTTCACCGCCACAAAACAGCTCAAAAACCACCCGGACTATAAACATATTCCCGTTATCGCCATTACTGCTTCACGTTGCACCAAAGAACTGAACCAACGTTGCCTAGATCATGGCTTTAGCGATCTTATTACCAAACCATTTTACACGGTTAATCTTGTGGAGTCCATAGCCACCCAGCTTGAGCTTGACCTGCAATACAAAAAGAGTCAGCCAAAACCTAGCCAATCAGCCCAAATTATTCCGCCCCCCCAACCAATACTTGACGACCTTCTTCTCCTTATAAAGGCTGGAGCCATCCATGCCATTAAGGCCAAGGTTGCCGAAATTAGAGGGCTTAGATCAGGCAGGTACCATGCCTTTGCCCAGCATATCGAGGATCTTGCCGAAGATCTGCAACTCATTGCCATTGAGAACTTTATTTTAAAACACCAGGGGAACAAATAAATGGCCACCAACAAACCCGCCCCAACTATTCTTATTGTTGACGACCAACCCACCAACCTCAAGGTTCTCCTCCGTCTTTTTGAAGAGCATCACTATAAAATACTTATTGCTGAAAATGGCGAGAGAGCTTTGCATGCTGCACTCCAACAGCCAGATCTCATCCTCCTTGATGTGATGATGCCAGGCATGAACGGTTTTGAGACCTGCCGGAGGCTCAAGGCAGACCGGGCCACCGCTGACATACCTATAATTTTCATGACTGCACTCGATAATCTTGTTGATAAAATAGAAGGGTTTAAGGCTGGTGCCGTTGACTATATAACCAAGCCCTTTCAACAATCCGAGGTTCTGGCTAGAGTCCAAATTCATATCACCCTGCGCCGCCAGCAACAGGAATTGAAAGAAACCCAGGAAATACTGCTATTGCAAAAAGCCTTACTAGAACAGATGTCCATCACCGACGATCTGACGCAACTCCTTAATCGCCGCTGCCTAAACACTATCTTAAAACGGGAATTCCACCGGAGTAAACGCCATAATGTCGAGCTCTCCTGCCTTATGTTTGACCTTGATCATTTTAAGAAGATAAATGATGTCCATGGTCATGATTTTGGTGATGTGGTTCTCCGGCAATTTGCCGGTATCCTCAAAAATTCCATCCGCGACACCGATTTTGTCTTCCGCTTTGGCGGCGAAGAATTTCTCCTCCTCCTGCCCCAGACGGATATCAGCGGAGCAGCACAGACTGCTGAGAAGATCCGCGAAAGAACAGCAAGCACACCTTTTAAGACACAACATATTTCCACCAGGGTTACGGTGAGTATCGGCGTTGCCTCTGTCCTTGAGCATCACCCACCCCATAGCCACAACCTCACAACCTTTGCCGATGTGGCTCTGTATGAGGCCAAACGGCGGGGCCGTAATCAGGTGGTGTTATACGAGCCATCTTTAAGTCCAGAGACCGATTAGGTTCATCTGTCCCCTTGCCAAAAACGCCATTTTCTACCAACAATAAGGCGCGCCCCCCTTTTAAAATTGAGATAGGACCACCCCCAGGAAAAAAGCACAAAGAAGCGATTACGAAAGCCGGTGAGATAGAAGATATGCACCACAATCCAACCAAGCCAGGCAAGCACCCCGGTTAGATGCAGTTTTCCCATTTGCAGTACGGCAAGTGAACGGCCAATGGTGGCCATCTGCCCCTTATCCTGATACTGAAACGGCCTGCGGAGGCCCGCGTCGTTCCTCTTTACCTTGATCTCATCCTTGAGAAGTAAGCCAAGATAATGCCCCTGCTGCATAGCCACAGGGGCAAGGCCGGGCAGAGGTTCACCATTTTCGCCACAACAATGGGCCATATCTCCAGCCACAAAGACGAAGGGATAGTCAGCCAAACTCAGGTCTGCTTCCACCATGGCCCGACCAAGACGATCCATAGGCCAGCCTGATTTTGCCGACAAAGAACTGGCCTGCACCCCAGCGGCCCACAGCACTGTTGCCGCCTGAATGCGCTCCTTGCCAATATCAACCCCACCTCTATCAATCCCGGTGACAATGCTTCCCGTCCACACCTGCACCCCGATCTGCTCCAGGGCGCGAGTGGCATAGGCCGCATGTTGCTCAGTAAACGGTGCCAAAATCCGGCTCGCACCCTCAACAATAATAATCCGCGCCAAACGCGGATCAATGTTGCGAAAATCCCTGGTTAAAGTGAAGCGACTCATCTCACCAATGGCCCCGGCAAGCTCAACACCTGTTGGCCCTCCGCCAATAATAACAAAGGTCAGCAACTGCTTTTGGCGCACCGGATCGCTGGTTTTTTCGGCCTCTTCAAAGGCCAGTAAAACACGACGGCGAATTTCGGCGGCCTGGGCAAGGTTCTTGAGTCCCGGCGCAAACTGTTCCCACTCCGGCTTGCCAAAATAGCTATGTTTGGCACCTGCCGCCACCACCAGATAATCAAAATCAATTTCACCATTATCGGTATGAACACACTTGGCCTGAGCATCAACCCTGGTAACCGTTGTTTGCAACACGGTGATATTACGTGAACCGGAGAGAATACCGCGAATGGGGGCAGCAATATCGGCAGCGCTAAGCCCCGCCATGGCTACCTGATACAGCAGGGGCTGAAAGAGATGATGATTCTGGCGGTCAACAATTGTTACCTTAACCCCGACAACATCAGCCAAACCTTTGGCACAGTTTAAACCAACAAAACCAGCCCCGATAATAACCACATGTTTTTTCTGCATGGGAACCTCGCTGTTTGGCCGGAACCAAACCTTACTACCTAGCCTATAGTCGGGTAACTATAAGGTTATTTGGTAGATCATTTTGAATTCAGGATTCAGAAGCCAGAACTCAGAACTCAGAACTCAGTAGAATGGCAAGAAAATTTGGTGTGCAGAATTCTGAATTCTTGAATCCCAACCTAACACCGCTGGCTCCTGGCCTGAAGTAGTTACAGAAAAAAGCATATCACACACACCCCCCACCCATGCAACAGCAACCTTGCCCTTTTACTGGCAATTGGCTAAGACATAAAACCACTCTACCCTCCACCTCCTATCCTTTTTGAGGCCTCCCCTGTGGACCTGATCGTCAGCAACCTGAACATCCCCATTGAACAAGATAATAAAGAGGAATACCTGAAGGCAGCAGCCCTGAAACTAAGGCTGCGAACGGCTGAGATCGGCCTGCTAAAAATCCTTGGTAAAAATCTTGATCTCCGCCACCAAGAACAGTTTCTCTATAAATTGACCTTGGCGGTAAGCGTACCGAATAGCTACCAAAACCCCCTTAATTTTGCCGCATACTACGAGCATAAACAGCCAGCTAAACAGACAACACCGACCACAGATCGCCCCCTCATTGTCGGCTTTGGCCCGGCGGGGATGTTTGCCGCCCTTGAGATGATTGACCATGGACTAAAGCCCATCATCTTTGAACGGGGCAAGAACATCGGAGAGCGTAGCCTTGATGTGAATCATTTTATCGACCACCGGGAGTTAAACCCGGAGTCCAATATCCAGTTTGGCGAAGGAGGAGCCGGTTCCTATTCGGATGGCAAACTCTTTTCCCGGCGAAACAAGAACACCAGTTATATCAATAGGGTTCTTAAAACCTTTGTCAAATTTGGCGCACAGGCCGAGATTGAGTACATCAGTAAACCCCACCTGGGAACCGATGTCTTATGTAAGATTGTAAGGAATATAAGGCTGTATGTTTTAGAGCATGGCGGTGAGATTCATTGTAATGCCAAGATGACCGACCTACTGACCACAGACCATAGGGCTGTGGGAGTTGTTATTAACGGTAACAGGGAATACCTGGCTACCCACATCTATCTTGCCCTGGGCCACTCAGCCCGCGCAACCACCAGGATGCTACACGGGCGTGGTGTGGCCATGGAACAACGGCCCATTTCTGTCGGGGTACGGATTGAACACCCGGTGACCACCATAAACCGGATGCGCTACGGCGAAAAGAAGAGCAACCTACAGATCCTCGGAGCTGCCACCTATTCGCTGAACTACACCAACAAGCCAATCAAACGCGGGATCTACACCTTCTGTATGTGTCCGGGCGGCGAGGTGGTCAACGCCTCATCAAGCCAGGGCCACCTGGTTTTAAACGGCATGAGTTATTCCAGGCGGGACTCACCCCTGTCAAATGCGGCTCTCGTTGCCAACTGTCACCTCACTGACTACCAGTCTGACCACCCGCTGGCCGGGATTGCCTTCCAGAAAGAAATAGAACAAAAAGCCTTTACAGCAGGAGGAGGCAACTGGGCCGTTCCGGCCCAAAATCTTATGGATTTTCTAGGCCTTACCACTAACACCAAACTTCAGCAGACCTCATGCAAACTTGGGATCATCCCGGTCGATATGCACGATATACTTCCAGACTTTGCCCTGGAACATTTAAAGGCCGCCTTCAAAAAATGGCAACACGACGTGCCAGACTTTATCTCCCACGAAGCAATCCTGATGGCTGCCGAAACCCGCACCTCATCCCCTGTCCGCTTCCTGCGCGAAAACTATGAGTCCGTTAGCACCAAGAACCTCCACCCCATTGGTGAAGGGGCAGGCTACACCGGCGGCATCACAAGCTCCGCCGCCGATGCTATTCGAGCCGTGGAGATGCTTGTTGGCTGAAACACCTTTTTCTTTGGCAAACCTGACAACAAATGGTATTTTCTTTGATTGAAGAGGCTAGCCAGCAACAACAGTGTTTTTTTTAACAGAGACCTTGCTGACCCCGAAAACGTTTCCCCTAAGCAGAAACTTTGCCCTTACTGCTACTTCGGTGAAACCAATGCTATACAGAATATACTGGTTAAACATGAAAAAACAAAACTCCCCTTCTCTAAGAATGATGTCCCTCATCCTAATTTTTCTTCTCCAGGGCTGTATCATAGGTGACGATAATGGTGACGATGACAAGAGCGCAACCCCAGTTACGCCTTCCGTCGTTGAATGTACTCTCAGCCCTGTAGTTGGTGTTGTCGGGCCAGACTCAAAGGATATATCCTGCTTTACCACCTTTCAGCATACGGTGGTTCGTACCGATGGCACAGTGAGTTATCCGCCCACTGAACTCCGGATTGGTCGACCTGATGCCGCTTATCTTGCCGCCGGTATTCTGGTCTTTGAATTGCCAGATCTCAATGGTGCATCAATCGCCTCGGCAAATTTCAGATTCAAGGTCACCTCTGGGTCAACAATGAATACCTCCTTCCATACCAACTTAAACCTAGACGCCCTGCGTAGTACAACAGAACGAGGGGATATTGTTGCCAGTGATTTCAGCTCCCTCGGTGTAACCTCCCCGGCAATAAATATTCAGAAGGGTATTGTTCTATGGGATGATGTCTTAGCCAATAATTTTGAAACCGATACCATAGCTGACGAACTCCTGGCCTCCTGGCTCGTCTGTCAATATGAAAAGGTAGGAGTAGGGGGCCTTGTTTTTCTGCGCCTTAGTCCGGACCAGGATCCTGTCTCCAATTATTATATGAGCATCCTTACCACCAGTGTTGAACTGATTATCACCACCGATGGCAACGAGGACCCGGTGCGTGGTTTTGGCGATACGGTGTCATTGCAGATGGGGCGCCACGCCTTTAGCTGGACCTTTAATCAGAATGTCGAGTGGGGCTATTTTATTGATGGCCAACCCTGGGTGGTTGAGCCTGCTGGCGGCAACCTCTCCCTGCTCAAGGCAACACCCGCTAGATTAAATGACCAAACGGTGTATAAATACCCCTCAACTCCAGCCTCACCTGTGCCCGTTGTAGCCGATATCAATATTACGGTTAAAAATCCTCCGGTAGATCATCAACTTATTGGCGGAAGTTATGTCGATAACCCGGATGGTGTCTTTGGTTGGGACTCACGTACGGGCAATGGGACAACAAGCCTTGCCAGATATAATTCCACCTTGGGTTGGAATGGTGTTGACCCTCTTACCCTTGCGGCGGGAGACTCCATCACCACCCCCAAAGCCATGACCTCCACCTCAATGCCGGATCGGGCCAGTGTCCTGGATGCCCTGGCCGTCTTAACCATTCTTGATGCCATTCCAGCAGATGATGCCTTTCGGCCCGGCCCCTTGCGGGAAGGGGCAGATCGAACAAACCCTGAAATAATACGCTACTCAGATGTTATAGATGTAACCCCTTATCTGATTCAAAACCCGGTGGGCAACACCCTTGGCCTGGAGGGAGGCACAGTTCCAGAAATTGAACAAAAATACACCTACCCCTGGCTGGAGCAACAACTACCAGGGCCAGGATTTATCAATAGTGGCGGCTCACCCTCAGAAGGTATTTCCGCCATTTACAATAATACCTCCTATCTAGTTAGCAGTGCTGGTGCTTCCTACGGTGGCTATATGGGCCTACTCCGTTTTGGTCCCTTGGCGGTTGGCTCCCTTGGCGACTGGTTAACCCCGGAACAACGCAAAGTCTGTCAAATCCGCTTAATCCAGCGTGCCATCGACACCTATAGTGCCTTACAAGCTGGACTGTGTATTGAAGAGGGGGCAGGAATTTTGCCCGGCTATTCAACCATGATTACCGTTGCTGGAATTCTGCTGAACCATCCTGGGATGATCAGTGTCAATGATGGAGTTAACGGCGTGATGCCATGGTTTATCTTTGCCGATTATGCCACAACGTTTCATACAGACGGAGTCCCTGCCGGAGACTTAGCCACAGGAGAGGTGCAGGCAGACCGCCAGATTTCCTTATTCTATAATGCTGGCGATGACCGCCCGGAGTTAAACAAGAAGGATATTCAACCCATTATCTCAGCGACCGCCAACACGATGACGGTGGATGATAATTTTTATTGGGGTGATAGCCGTCCAGTCCAGGATGTAATCAATCTTAAATTAAGGATTACCGCAGGACTAGGCGCAGGAAGCACAATTTATGTGATTACCCATGCCACTGAATTTATCAACGACAATGGGGATGTATTTACCAGCGGCAACAGCTACGCATACAAAAAAGGCGGAACCGTTACCGTAAACCCTCCCTGGGTAAATGGTATCCCTGATTCAACGAGCACCATTGCTCTATCAATAACCACAAGTAAGCCAGGCTCCCTAGCAAGTGATGATGCCCGCTGGCTCTGGGCTGTGCATGGTATTATCCCTTGGGCTATCCCGGCTTATATCGAAAAAACCAAGGCAATTTCTACCTCACCAACCCATAACTATATCAGCATTCAAAGCGGGGCAACTCTGGGGAATCTGGTCGCCCTCTATGCCCTTGATGGTCAAGATAACTACAAAGGTGGGTTGGATAAATTTATGATTGATGCCGGAACACGCCCCGGCTATGCCGAGCTTTTATTTTCTGGAGCTTATCTCTCTGCGATTAACCTTTACAATCCTGCCGAAGGTAAATTCAGGGGCGCCCTTTGGCGGCAGGAGGTTTTAGACCATCCCAATGTGAATAAAGGATTTGTGTATACCGGACTTGGTACGGATAGTCTGTTGATACCAGACCCCACCGCCTTAATGTGGTATGAGTAAGTCAAGAGCTTACGGAAAAACACCGACTATTTTGTCCGTGTTTTTCCGTGGCTCTTATGTGGCTAAAAAAGTTGCTAGAAGAATCATGACTATCTCCACAAGAAACATCTCTCCTGCGGATGTTCCCATAGCCGGGCTACACTCACCCACACCCAGTGCCAGTCCCCAGACAGCTTGAGCCGCAACTCTTCTTGGCCCGGCGTTTAAATATAGACAAATCATTCCCTTCGTAGATGGCCTTTAAGCCAGCATCGATAAAGCCTGACATGGTCACCGGAGTGATGCCGGCCTTTTCGAAGATACCCCGTGGGCTCTCACCCATTTCAGATACCATAATTGCCCGGCAATCGTGGAACAGACGGGTCATGGCCTGCCAACGGCCAATACCACCACCGGGAATAGGGGCGGCCCGCTCTTCCACCAGGGTAAACTCCTTACCCTCCTGCTTATAAATCAAAAAATTTGTGGTTTCACCCAGATGCTGATTGACAAGCATTCCCTCAAGGGATGCCACCGCCACATAGGGCCTGGGCTTATCAGTTTTAGCTGGCATGGTGGCACAGGCTTTCAGGCAGCCTGCCATTTCACCCGACTTATCCTTGCCGAGCATACCCACCGCATCAGCCCGACAGCGTTTACAATGACGCATCTGGGGCAGATGTTTTTCGCATTTATTGCGCAGACTGTTCATCATGGGCTTATCCGGCTCAATCACATCTTCAAACGGGGTGCCCGCATTAGGAAGCATAGCCATACAGTTAAACAAATCCACCCCAAGTTTTGCCATGGCTTTGGCGGTGGTCACGGCGTGATGATCGTTAACCCCCGGAATGGCAATAAAATTAACCTTCACCGTAACCCCGCGGGACTTGAGCTTCTCAATGGCCTTGATCTGCCGGGCAATGAGCAGTTCTGCCGCCTGGACATGACGGTAGATAACATTACCATCCTTAACAAAGGTGTAAATGTTCTTGGTGATCTCAGGGTCAATGCCATTCACCGTCACCGTCACATGGGAAACCCCAATATCGGCCACCTCATCCACATGGGGAGCAAGGCCTAGTCCATTACTGGACAGACACAGGATCAAGTCAGGATATTTTTGCCGCAAAAGCTGCATGGTGGTAAGGGTGGCGTCAGCATTGGCAAAAGGATCGCCTGGCCCTGCTATTCCAGCCACCGAAATACGCGGCTCGGCAATAAGCACCTTCTCCATATAATCCAGGGCCTGCTCTGGATTTAATATGGTGGACGTTACCCCCGGTCGCGACTCATTCACACAGTCATACTTGCGATTACAATAGTTACACTTGATATTACATTTTGGAGCCACAGGTAAGTGAACCCGACCAAATTTGCCCTGCACTTTAGCATTGAAACAGGGATGGCGGGAAAGATCTACAGATGGGGGTAATGTTGTCATGGTTTGCTCCTTTATTTATGAGAATATTAGAAGTTGAGAATCGGGAATTTGAGAACTTGGCATGGATCACTCAAATTCTTACTTCTCTCATTCTCAACTTCTAAAAAAATTCAGTCCTGCCTGGATAGAAAATAAACTCCATGACATTTGGATTTTTATACCCCTTTATTCCACTTGGGCTGCATATCCCTTGATTTTCAAACATTTTTGGCAGGTATTTTTACCATGCGACATCCGTCGCAAAGACTGGCAAAAATACCTGCCAAAAATTTTAAGAAAATACTCCGGGATATGCAGAATGACGTTCCATAAAGGGGCATAAAAATCCTTGTGCACGTTTCAAACCGGACAGTACTGGAAAAAATTACATATACGAATAACCAACAGGTGAATCGTCCTGCTTTTTAGCAATCACGGCGTTCACCACCAAATCAAATAAATACTGCGCTCCCCGGTAACCAAGGTGGAGAATGCGCTGCCCCCCCAACCGATCATGGATGGGGAAACCCACCCGAATAATGGGGATATTTAGTTTACGAGCAAGGGGCGCACCCTTGGAATGACCAATAATGAGATCAGGTTGCAGTTCCTCACATAACTTTTCGATATCGAAGAAATCCATACCTTCAAAAACCTGGGGCTGGCTTGCCAGGATATCGCCGGTGGCTTTTTCTATTTCCCCGGCAAACTTGCCACTCTTACCACCTGAGGCACAAAGAATCGGAATGACCCCAATTTCAGCCAGAAATGCCGAAAGGCCAACCACCAGATCCTCTTCACCATAAATGATGGCAGTTTTGCCTGATATATACTTATGACCATCCACATAGCTATCCACCAGGCGACCTCGTTCGGCCCTGTATTTTTCGGGAATCGAAGTTCCACCTATCTCGGTCAGGGTGGCGAGGAAAAGGTCGGTTGCCACGATACCCATGGGCATCGCCTGACGATAGTTTTTCACCTCAAACTGCTCCTGGAGAATCCTCCCCCCCGACTGATCCGACATCGTATGACCATATTCGATGCTGGCCTTATTGGCCGGCATGGTCTCGATATCGGCAAGTGGTGTTCCCCCCGCTGGAATCTTCTCGTAGGTCTTGGTAACCGGGCCGTCCATGGTATCGGATATATCTGGCAAAATGGTGGCTGGCAGACCAAAATCCGTTGTTATTTCCTTGATATAACGAATATCAGCCGGAGACACCAAACCGGGGAGGATATTCACCCCATGCGTGGCCTTACATTCAGCCTTAGCCAAAGCATTTACGGTGGACGCCACCGCATCATGGAACCCCTCCATGTGGGTGCCGTTATAGCTCGGGGTGGACACCGGCACCAGCAACGGTTTTACGCCGGGAAACTCCTTTTCGTACTCTTTAAGCAAACCGGGAACATCATCACCTATGGTCTCGGTGAGACAGGTGGTGGCAATACCGATAAGCTTTGGTTGATACTTGCGGGTAACATTTTGCAGTCCAAGCTTCAGGTTCGGGCCACCGCCATACACCGCGTGTTTTTCGCTTAAAGATGACGAGGCAATATCAATGGGTTCATTAAAATGACTGATGATGTAACGACGCATATAGGTCGCACACCCCTGGGAACCATGGAGATAGGGTACCGCGCCCTCAATCCCCTTAAAGGCAAGGGATGCCCCCAGTGGCGTACAGAGCTTGCAGGCGTTGGTGGTGGAAATATAATTTTTCGGGGGATTCTTACTCATCACATGCTCCAGGATTAACGTGTTTGTATTTGTTCAGCGTGGCAAAATAACTGCTATGACTTCGGCCTTAAATAATTCTTTGCATGGATGCCCAGGATTTTTTCTTTTCTATCCTGTACATCCATGTAGTTTTTTGTAACAATTCAGTATGTCTCAAAGCCAATTTTCTAGGTAAACCGCCACACCGGGCTCATCACCGACCGATACACTTCCTCGGCAAAGTTGAGCATGCCGCTGAAACCAGCCAACGCCTCTTTACGCTCATGGTTATGGTCGCAAAACCCAACCCCGAGTTTATAGGCAATGGGCCGCTCCTTTACCCCGCCAACAAAGATATCCACCTCTTTTTCTTCAAGAAAGCTGGTAAGTTCCAGAGGATTGGTATCATCAACAATGATGGTGCCAGGATCGGTGATTTCGGCAAGCTCGCGGTATTCCTCTTCGGTTCCGGTCTGACTGCCAACCATCA
Source organism: Deltaproteobacteria bacterium (assembly GCA_024277655.1). Taxonomy (GTDB): domain Bacteria; phylum Desulfobacterota; class Desulfobulbia; order Desulfobulbales; family SURF-16; genus JAJRUT01. The sequence goes on from JAJRUT010000078.1 coordinate 40,478, forward strand.
CCACCTCCATATCCAGAAGCCTGAAGGCCTTAACTAGGGAAAACGCCTTAAATGAACCACCCACATAGATGGCCGCTTTTTTGCCGGCCAGTCCCTTTTTGTAAAATTCCAGTTTAGGTAGTAAGATTTGCAACTCTTCAGCCACAAGTTCTTTGGCTTTGTCCATAATGGCAGGGTCATCGAAATGAGCCGCCACGTCATACAGGGCCTGGGCCATATCCTCCACCCCAAAATAGGAGACCCGGATGGATGGCACCCCGTATTCTTTTTCCATAAGGTTGGCAAGATCCATGGTGGAACCGGAACATTGCACCACGTTCAGGGCCGCGCCATGGGCCCGCTTGATGTCGGCGACCCGCCCATCACCGGTAACATTTGCCACCACCTCAACCCCCATACGCTGAAAATACTCGCGAATCATCCAGATCTCACCGGCCAGATTAAAATCGCCAAGGATATTGATGGAGTAAGGGGAAATATCTGCTGTATAACCTGTACCAATGAGCCGCCCCATGGCATTACAGGCAGCGGTGTAGCCTGCCCGCTTATTACCCTTGAATCCTTCTGATTGTACCGGAATCACCGGGATACCTGTCTCTTTCTCGACTGCGCGACACACCGCCTCCATATCGTCGCCAATAATACCAACAATACAGGTGGCATAGACAAAGGCGGCTTTTGGTTTATGACGCTCAATAAGTTCAAGGAGGGCTGCGGTGAGTTTCTTCTCACCACCAAAGATTACGTCAAGCTCCTGCAGATCCGTGGAAAAAGACAGCCTGTGGAGCTCAGGCCCAGAGGATAAGGCCCCGCGAATATCCCAGGTGTAGACCGCGCAACCAATCGGCCCATGCACCAGATGCAACGCATCGGCAATGGGATAAAGAACCACCCGTGAACCACAAAAGACACAGGCGCGCTGACTCACAGCCCCTGCCAGTGAATCCTTATTACACACCAGAGCAAAAGGCTCCTCGCCGGTGCGGTGTATTTGATCTTGTCGTTCTTTTAATAATTCCATAACTCTTTCCCTCTGTAATAGATGTACAAAGGGGTAGAGCAACGGCTGTGCCAAGATGGTGAAATATTTGATTATTTACGCTAGGTCAACTGGTTAGACCATGATGACAGAGTGTAAACCCACATCTTTACACCAACGAGAAATGTAGCAAAGATGACAAAAAGGAAAGGAGCTTTCTTTTCTGGAATCTTAGAGAGGAAAAAAACCTCAAGATCATTGCCAAAACAAAACTAGCGGAGTAATAAATCTGAAGATATCAGCGTCAGCTAGGAGCAGGAGTGAACATCAACGCACTTTGCCAACAAAGGTTGTTCACCCCATACTATAAAAGGGTACCATTTATGAAATTCACCCCACTAAAATTTCAGTCCACATTGGCCGCCGCCGGAATTGCGCTGATGGCTTATGTCTTTTTAAAGGCCAATATCTTCCAAAGTACTGGGGGGATTGGTCTGGCAGACATAGCCACGCTTCCGGCAGGTTCTATGGTTCAGGACATGGCCTGGGGACTGACTGGCCTAATGGCGTTATTTATCCTGATCCACTTCTGCCTCACCGTCATTTTTCTTAACGAGCTTTTGGTCTGGTTGGCGACGACCGATGATTTTAAAGAACTGTTGAAGAATCCACTGACCAATTCGGCCTTGTTTTCACCACTTATCTCACTACCCATG
>JAJRUT010000079.1 GCA_024277655.1 Deltaproteobacteria bacterium
TGCCCAAACAAAATGATATTCTATTTTAAATTTCGTATGACTACCTTGACGATATTTCATACAGAACATCATAATCCAACTGCTAGCAAAATGCTATTCGCCTGAAAGGCGAAGGTTTTAACCTTTTACAGAAACAATAAAAAAGTTAAGAAAACAGTACGGAATTTGCAGAATTACGCCCCATAAATGGGCATAAAAATCCTCGTGTAAGTTTCTATCCGGACACCACTAGAATTAAACGATCTCTTCCATATCGTAAATGGTTATTTTATTGCGGCCTGTCTTCTTGGAGTAGCGCATGGCATTTTCAGCAAAACAGATAAACTCATCCATGCTTTCTGGCAGGTGGGAGGCCAGGGAGGCTACACCAATGGAGACCGTGATCTGGCGACTGAAACGGTCATCATAAACACGATGCTCTGCCATTGCTTTGATATTACCGGCAATCATCTCCCCCTCGGACAGGCTGGCGTCTGGTAATAAAACCGCAAATTGCTCACCAGCGATACGGGCACAAATATCGGTGTGACGCATCTCTGAAGATAGCTCGCTACTAAACTCCTTTAAAATATAGTCACCATATTGCTGACCACATTCCTCATTAATGATATTTAATTGATCAAGCTCTATGATCAATACAACAATATCTGACATACGCCTTGTGGCAAGCTCAAATTCCCGGGATAACGCTTCATTAAAATGTCGTCTGTTATATACGGAAGTGAGCGGGTCACAAACTTCAAGATCCCGAAGCTTCTGCTCCAATTCCTTGACTCTTGATATGTCTCTATAGATATGCAGAGCCTGCCAGACAAACCCCCCAGAGTCCTTGATAGGATGGGCTGAAACCACAAACCACTTACCACCGCAATTTGGCTCCTGTACCTCTTCCGAAATAGAAACACCGGAGTGAAAAACCCTGCAGCCAGGACAATTGCTTTGCGGTTGCGAAGAGTTATGAAATATTTTGAAACATTTTTGACCCAGAAGGGAGTCGTGAAGTTCCCTGGCCGCCTTATTGGCCCGAACAATGTTAAACTGCCTATCGATGATGAAAATAATATCTTCAAGGAAATCGAATGTTTCCTGCCAGACCAGGTTGGCGTCAAGATGGAAACCAGCTGGGCTGGCATCATCCTTAAGCTTCTGGATTCGTTGATGAACTGATATAATTTCTTGAGGTGATACTATTTCTTTTATTGTCAAAATATGGTGCCCGATCACAGTTAGTAATAAAAACTAAAACTATCAAAATACAAGTAACCAATATACCGTTCAATTTCAAGCATTGTCTTTAAATTATTACGGATTAGTAGAGAAAACCTGTGGATTGAATGTCCCACATCCTCTGAACCGTAACGAAATGATACTCTATACCCGTTTCGGTAATCCTGGGCATAACTTAAGAATAAAGTGTATAATTTAGCGTAGTTAGAGAAGAATATACATATCATGATGAGAGGGAGTCAAGGGAGGAGAGATACAAGAGGAGATCATTCGTTGTCTTGCAACCACATTTTCTCTTTAGATTAGACCTATGCACCCGAACGGTTTTGGGGCTGATATGTAATTCCTGGCCAATATCTTCGGTTGACAGACCACGCCGAACCAGATGGGCTACAGAAATCTCGCGCGGGGTGAGAAGGTCAATAATATCGGTGGTCTTTGTTGAATTTTCCTGGAGCAATTTGAAAATATCAGCGGTAAAAGATTTTGAAAGATAGTTTTCACCACGGGCAACGGCAGCAAGAGCATTCACCAGTTCCTGATCCGAGTCAACTTTCAGTAGATATCCGTCGCAACCGAGCTGCACCGCCCTTTGAAAAAATTCCGGTTTAGGATTTCCGGTGAGCATTAAAATTTTGATATCAGGCGAAATTCCCTTAATTTCAGCCGCAACATCAAAGCCATTAATCCCCTTACCAAGATCAATATCAAGAACAACAATATCAGGCTCTAAACTCCGAGCCATGTTCACTCCATCACGGCCCGTCTCGGCATCGCCAACGCAGTCAAAACCATAAAGACCGGCAAGCATTGCTTTCATGCCATAACGAACAAGTAAATGATCATCTATGAGTAGTACACGAACAGCTTTTGAACCGGTCATGACAATGAATCCTCCGGAATTGGAAAGCGCAGAGTAAATGTTGAACCTTTACCATATCCTGACTCCACACTTATTTTACCCTTATGTTTACTAACAATACCATAGCAGATAGACAAGCCTAAACCAGTGCCTTCGCCCTCTGCCTTGGTGGAGAAGAACGGAGCAAAGACATCTTCCAGGCTGTCCTTGGCAATTCCACAACCGGTATCAGTCACAGTCACAACCACCTGCCCACCCCGAACGATGGTATTAACCCTGATACACCCGCCACTCACCCCAAGGGCATCCTTGGCATTGGTCAGGAGATTAAATAACACCTGCTTCATTTGATCTGGAATACCATTGATCGGAGGTATTTCCGCAAGTTGCAACTCAGCAACAATATTATTTCTGGAAAAATTCTTACCACAGAGTTTAATAACCCCCTTAATAATCTCATTAAGATCAACCGGTTCAAAGCTTGAGGTGGTGGGCCTGCCAAAATTCTGCATTTCCCGAATCAGATCACGGAGACGTTGACATTCACCAACACAGACATCAAAAAGCTGCTTTTTATCTTCATCCTCTTCATCGAGTCTAAATGATTTTAGAATCTGTTCCATACCCAGCAAGGGACTGGAGAACTCATGGGAGATTGAGGCCGTTAGTTTGCCAATGGCAGATAGTTTTTCGGCATGGAGTAACTGCTCATAGGTTGCCGACAACTCAGAATCCTTCTGGGCCAGTAACTCTTCGAGGTTATCTCTATAGTCCTTTAACTCAAGATGATTCGCAAGCCTTGCCCGAAGAATTGAGCCACTGATTGGTTTTGAAATAAAATCAATGGCACCAACCTGCAATCCAAGCTCTTCATCATCCTCGTGGCTCTTTGCCGTCACAAAAATCACGGGGATTGATCTCGTCCGCGCATTTAATTTAAGCCGCCGACATATTTCGTAACCATCAAGCCCCGGCATCATGATATCCAGCAGAATAACATCGGGAAGACTTTGTTCGGCAACATTGAGCGCTGTTAAGCCGTCCAGGGCAAAATAGAGTTTATACTCATCCAGATGCTTTGCCAGTAACTTCACATTGCCAATTAAATCATCAACAATGAGTACTGATTTTCGGATCTTTGAACCAGACTTTTCTTGTACCATAACACCAAGCAATCCCTTTAGTTGAGAGGAAACACCAGTAAAAGACATTTAAATAATTAAAGTGGAGAATATCTTCTAAATCTCCACTTAAACCTTAATATTGTCTTGACTTATAAATGTTTCAGAGTAATATAGCTGAATCCGACGCGGGGTGGAGCAGCTCGGTAGCTCGTCGGGCTCATAACCCGAAGGTCAGAGGTTCAAATCCTCTCCCCGCTACCAACGATATTTCAAGCCTGAATCAGTTTACTGATTCAGGCTTTTTTTATTTGGCCAGCGCCTGCATTCCCGTGAGATAATCTGCTGGCAAGGCCGTTAAAGAACCATCCCGAATAATCGCTGCGTGTTTCGTAAACCCTTTGACAATAAGGGTCCCATCCCGATAAATATGACAGTGAAACCGGCAGGAGAATGGTGTCACCTCGGTTATACATGTCTTAATTGTCAGCAGATCATCATAGAGCGCCGGCGCCTTGTAACGGATATAACTCTCGACAACAGGCAGGATATAACCAAGCTCTTCAAGCCCCTTATACGACAAGCCATTATCCCGCATAAGTTCACCACGCCCCTGCTCAAAAAAACGCAGATACGTACCATTATAGACCACTCCTCCGGCATCCGTGTCGCCATATAACACCCGAACCGTTGTTTCGTGTACCTGACCATGCAGGCCCATGGCAAGTTTAGTCATGTCCTAGAATCGTTTGCATAAATTCGGCGGTATCCGCGTAAAATTCACCCATTCGCCCAACCTCAAGTTCAGAGTATCCATCACAACCACTAACCGTTGAACTGCCACTGAAATATGTCGCCACTGGCACAGGGTGCCTTGTATGGGTTTTCAAACGCACAGGAGTAAAATGATCCATGCACACGGTGACGGAAAAAGACTCCTGCCCTTCCCGTAATCTGCTCAATATAGGCCCGACTATTTTGGCATCAAAATCCTCAATGGCCTGCAACTTCTCAGGTAAAAGCCCCTGATGCCCCGTCTCATCAGGGGCCTCCACGTGAACAAAGACCAGATCATGATCGCGGAGACTCGTAAGAGCCGCATCCACCTTGCCCTGATAGTTGGTATCCAGATAACCGGTTGCCCCTTTAACCTCAATCACATCAAGCCCGGCATAAACACCAATCCCTTTTAGAAGATCAACCGCAGAGATAAGCGCCCCTTTAACCTTATATAACTCTTCCATGGTTTGCATAACAGGCGCCTTGCCCTCCCCCCACAGCCACACGTCAGTTACTGGGAGTAACCCTTGGGCCAACCGCTCTATATTGTACGGATGTTTTTCAAGGATAGTTCTAGCTTTGTGTATAAATGCCTGAATAGCCGGAATCTTTTTATATTCCTGCCAATACAGACTCACATCCTGATCGGCATAATCATGGGGAGGTACGGTTTGCAGAGAATCAACATCATGCCCAACCACGAGCAGATGGCGGTAACTTATTCCGGAGTAGAGGGTCAACCCGTCACCGGGACTAAGGGCATCCTGAAGTGCCGCAATTAACTCATGGGCGGCAGGGGTGGCAATATGCCCCCCGGAATAATCGACCATGGTAAGCTCAGCATCACCTCTTAAGGTAACGAGGTTCAGACGAAAGGCCACCTCACCCTCCTTTAACTCCACCCCAAGGCTTGCAGCCTCAAGGGGAGAACGACCACTGTAAAATTCTTTAGGGGAATAGCCTAGAAGAGACAAGTTCGCGACATCGGAGCCAGGAGCCATACCATCAGGCACGGTTTGCAATAAGGCAACCTTGCCGTGCCTTGCAATATAATCCATATTTGGAGTTGCGGCGTGTTGCAACAGAGTCTTGCCAGCAAGACTCTGTTGGGGTTCATCACCCATTCCATCACCAACGAGAATTAGCGTTTTCACATCATCATCCTTAATTTAAACAAAAATGCGGAGCTTAACGGTTTTTGCCGTGGTAATGTCCAAGGCTTCAATTTCAGCAAGGGCCTTAGCCACATCCGCCTCGCAGGCGGTATGGGTCCGAATAACAATCGGCACATGACCATTATCGAGATACCCCTTTTGAATAACGGCCTCAATACTGATTCCATGCCGCCCTAAAATTCCGGCAATCGTGGCCAAAACACCGGGGTGATCCACCGTTGTAAACCTGAAATAAAAAGGACACTCAAGTTCAGCAAGGGGAGTTATGGCCCGAGGTTCGATATACTCGGGTAAATAGGAAAGACTGGACACCCTGTTCTCAGCCCCATGAATAATATTCCTGGTAATATCAACGATATCAGCGGCAACGGCACTGCCCGTTGCAAGTTTCCCGGCTCCAGGGCCATAGAGAAGAATATCACCCACCATATCACCCTCAATATGCACCGCATTAAAAGGGCCATTCACAGCGGCAAGAAGATGGGACTCCGGCACAAGGGTCGGATGCACCCTGGCCTCCACATGCTCTCCGTGATTACGACTTATAGCCAGAAGCTTAATCCGGTAGCCAAATTCCTTGGCAAGATTTATATCTATGGGTTCAATGTCCGTGATACCCTCGGTGGAAATCTGGGAAGGATCAATCTTCATCCCGTAGGCAATGGTCATAAGAATGGCAAGTTTATGGGCGGTATCAATCCCCTCAACATCATAGGTGGGGTCGGCTTCGGCATATCCTAGCTCCTGAGCCGTTTGTAAAACTTCCTTAAAAGGTAGTCCTTTTTCGGACATCTCACTTAAAATATAATTTCCGGTGCCATTTAGGATCCCTAAAATAGATTTGATTTTATTGGTTGCAAGTCCCTCTTTAAAAGTCTTGATCAGAGGAATACCACCGGCAACACTACCTTCAAACCCCACCTCAACCCCATTTTTAGCCGCCGCCTCAAAAATTTCCATCCCACACTCGGACAACAGGGCTTTATTGGCAGTAACGACGTGTTTTTTCGCCTTTATTGCCTGAAGAATATAAGTCTTGGCAGGTTCTATCCCACCGATGAGTTCAACAATAATATCAAGCTCCGGATCGGCAAAGAACAGATCTGGGTCAACAACAACCTGTACATCTTTAAAATCTTCGGGTAACTGACGCTTGGAGCGAACCAGAACCGATTTAAGCACAATTCTTGCGCCAGTACGTTTGGTGATCCGCTCAACCTGAGCAAGCAGCACCTCCGCGGTGCCACCGCCAACAGTACCAAAGCCAATTATTCCAACATTTATAGTACGCATAAAAACCCTGTGTTTTTTTAACTTTTACCCACGCGACAGTTCATCAAAAGACCCTGGAAACAACCCAAGAATCAAACAACGTAGGATTACGAAACTACTTACCATTTTAGTAGAAAAAATGGAACTTTTTGCAATATAAATTGCTCCTTGTTAAATACGAGTCACATCTTTAATAACCAGTGTAAAATTAAGCCTAAAATTTACACCATCACCCTTTCACTCCTTGAAATAAACATAAATTAATTCTATACATCCTGTGTAGTAATTTAACCTAAGTAAAATGGCTTTAAGCCCCCTGTCATCTTTCAACTTTCAGGTATAACTGTGCAAGACATCAATATTTTCAGTCTCTTTTGGCAAGCAGGTATTGTTGTAAAGCTTGTCATGCTTCTCCTCCTCGGCTTCTCTGGAA
>JAJRUT010000080.1 GCA_024277655.1 Deltaproteobacteria bacterium
TATGAAACCACGGCAAAAATACGTTCCATGCCATTGCAAAACATCACCCCCATAATCATAGCCCTCACCGCTCACGCCATGGACGGTGACCGTGAACGGTGCATCGAGTGCGGCATGGATGACTACCTGGCCAAACCCATCATCCCCTCCCTTCTCCTAGAAACCATCGAGAAACACCTCCCCCAAAACACCTAAAATACCTGCCAAACCACTCCAGACAACCCTGTCATACTTGAAGTAGTCTAGAGTCAAGACTCCTGGGAAAAATAAGGAAGCAGCTCCTTTATCAACGGCGCACAACCATACCATAAATTCAGTAGCTCCACCTATTTCGACATTTTTGTCGACCAACCCCGGCAAATTGTCGACTCGGCAAGGTGATTGAGGTGGGCCCCTCCAACAAACTAGTAGAGATATAAGCCTGAATTAACGACAAAAAATCAACAAAAGCACTCTATTGATAAAAATTACTACTTTTGGCATAGCCATTGCACTTTTAACTTGCAACAGACAGCTAAAGTCTTTGAAACAAAGGGCTTATTTTTTTCATATCAGGCCAGGAATAAAAAAAATGCAAACTTTAAAACTTACCCTACTAGCTCTCTTTGCCCTCTCTTTAAGCGCCGTGCCATCCTTTGCCGGACCAAGCACGAGCCAAATAACAGACAAGCTTAACCCAACAAAAACCACCTGTTCAGGAAAACAGTTTGGCAAGCGCTTTTATGACCGTGAAACCGACACCTTTACCCGTCACTGTAGTAAATAATTAAATAATAAAGGTTTGTTTCAGACAAACCACAACCCGTCCTTCCTGGCAACTCTCTCCCTGGCGAAGAAGGACAACTTCTGCATCGTAGTACATTACAACTATTCTCTCTCCTCCTAAAGCACCGATGGTCTCCCTCCATCGGTGCTTTTTCTATGCCTCACTGTATTCCCCAGTCATTTTCACCTTGACCCTAAAACTTCAGCCCCCCCCGAACCGCCAGCCGCCACCAGGTGATAAAGCATCTCAAACAATACTTTACATTGCTAATCCACCATCAAGGTATTATATATTATACATGCAAAGAAACTTTTACATCTTTATCCAGCTCCCGGACGGTAGCAGAAGCGTTGCCGGGCGAATGCTTTATGAACCCTTGGCAGATGGCTTGATCCAGAGCTATTTCCGTTATGAACCTACCTGGTTAAACCACCCCCATGCCTTTGCCCTTGACCCTGTCAACCTGCCACTGACCAATACCGTCTTCCAACTAAAATCGCGCACCGGGCTCTGGGGTGTCATGGAGGACGGATTGCCCGACGCCTGGGGCCGGCGACTCATCCAGGCCAGACACTTAGTGGATGTATCACGGGATAACAACATTGCCCTTCTGCTCCTCACCGGTTGGGCTGAACCAGGGGCCACAGGTTTTGGCGATACAGAGAAACTGCCAAGCCACACTATTACGCCCATGGATCTCACCATGACCGATGAGGCTATCAACGCCTCGGAGACCTTTGAAAAAGATGCAAATGCCGTGGGGTTGCCAGATTTTTTCATCTCTGGCGGTTCCTCTGCCGGTGGTGCCAGACCCAAGGTTCTAGCACGCTCAAATAATAAGCATTACCTGCTCAAATTTCCCAGCATCAACGATCCCTCTCCGGAGATAATGGCTAGTCTTGAATTTTTTGGTATGAGCTGCGCCAAAAAATCGGCCATCCCCGTGCCTGATTTTTTTCTGGTCAAGGGGACTGGTAAGCGACTGGCACTGGCGGTAGAGCGCTTCGACACCACCAATACCGGTCGCCTTCATTTTTTAAGTTTCCAATCCCTGACCGGGGTGGAGGAACAACTCGGCCTACCCTACACCAGGCTTGCTGATATCATCAAAAAAGTCTCGGGTAATCCAGAGGAAGACCTGCAGAACCTCTATAAACAGATGATCATCAATGTCCTGATCTCAAATGGCGATGACCACCTGAAAAACTTTTCCATGCTATACAACCCCCCGTTGCAACGATTTTGCCTCAGTCCGGCCTATGACATTGTCCCCAACCTCTGGCAACGGGAACATATCCTTGCCATCGGTGGTAAAACAACAGACATCAACCTTAACGACCTCCTCCACGAAGGGCACCTCTTCTCCTTTTCAAAGACGCTGTCCCGGCAACTCTGCGCCCAGACCATCCACGCCGTCACCAAGACCTACCAAACAAACCGGACAATGCTCGATGAACTCGCTACAAACCATCCCCTCTGCCAGGACCTCTTGACCACCATCAGCAACAATATTGACCGCCTTAACAGACAGCAGGAGGCATCACACCCATGACCGGCACCGAAATCATCCAGCAAATGGGGTTACAAATGCGTAAGGCCCGGCAACAGAAAAAGGATCGACAAAAGGATCTTGCGGCTCGCATGGGGGTCTCCCGCCTTACGGTAATGAAGATGGAAAAAGGAGGCCAAGAAGCCGCTCGCGTCCCTTTGGTCACCTGGCTCAAGGCCGCCGAACACCTAGACCTCCTTTCTACCTGGACCGAAGTCATGCAGGTAAAAGATGACCCTTTTGAAGTGTATGATCAGAGGAGAAAACAGGAAGAGGAAATACGAAAAGGCAGGGTAAAGAAACAGATCGGCTAAAACAGATATACCCGCAAAAAGATTGTTCCCCACCACCAAAAAATAAGAAAAATGCCGCTAAGTAGCCGCTCAGGGACGCTACCAGTATCAAGACATTACCCTTAACCAGAAATATAATCTCTGGCGATTTCAGCAACCTGCGGATCATCATCCATAACCAGAGGCTTCAGCAAGGCCAGACTCTCAGCGGTGCCGATCATGCCGAGAATCGTCACAGCTTCGCCGCGGATGAAGGGTGGGGTCTCCGCTGAAATCAATGGGGTTAAAAAAGGCAGGACACGAGACACATCTGGAACGCCCTCGTCCACAAGATCTTCGAAGACCAGAACCATCCCCATGCGCACCGCAAAACGTTCATCCTTTAGAATCTCACCAACTAGGGGATAATAGGTGGGATCCGCCTTAAACATGGAGACGATATTACCGGCAAGCCCCTTCTCCAGAAAATCAGAGATTACCGTAATCATTTCCTTATCACTTTCAGCCTGAACTGCCATATCACACCCATCCTATTTTTAAAGGCGCAGAACAAAAAAAGCCTAAATCACCCGCACCTGCACTGTTTCAATATACTTACCATCCACAAAGATATCGGAAACAACGACAACCCGGTCTCCCTCCGCCAACCGTTGTTGCTCCTTTAATATGGAAACCGCACGACCAATGGTCACCTCTGGGTTTTTTGAGAATTTTACATTAAAAGACTGAACCCCCCAATACAAGCCTAATCTGCGCCGAACATGACTGGTATTGGTAAAGGCATAGATAGGCCGTATCGGCCGACAGCGAGACACGAGAACCGCCATTAGCCCCCGGCGGGTAAAGACCAGAATCGCCTTGGCCTTAAGATTATTATTGAGAACAGTTGCCGATCTGGCAATCTCACGCTTGGCATTGGTTGAAGCTTCCACCTGCACTGTGGAAGACAGATCCTGGCTCTCTTCGGTGCGCCGGGCCACCGTGGCCATAACCTCAATGGCCTTTATGGGATGCTTTCCTGTAGCTGTCTCGCCAGAGAGCATGGTGCAATCAACCTGTTCCAGTATGGCTTGGGTAATATCAGACACCTCTGCCCTTGTGGGGGTTGGGTTAACGATCATTGATTCAAGCATGTGGGTGGCGACAATTACTGGCTTTCCAGCCTTGCGACATTTGCCAACAATTTCCTTCTGCAGATGGGGAACCTCTTCAAAGGGCAATTCCGCGCCGAGATCTCCACGGGCAATCATCACGCCGTCAGCAGCCGCAATAATCTCATCAAGATGGGGGATAGACTCTCCACTTTCGATCTTGGCAATAACATCCACCCTAGCCTTACGACCCTGTAAATAGCTCCGCAACTCGACGATGGCATCCGCCTGCCGGACAAATGACAGGGCAATAAAGTCGATGCCCTTATCCACCCCAAATTTGATATCCTGCCAATCTTTTTTGGTGATGGAGGGTAGATCAGCTGATTTACCCCGAACATTAAGATGGCGGCGGGAGCCAAGCACGCCAGCATCAAGGGCTGTACAATGAATATCAAGTCCGGTGATTTGCACGACTTTAAAGCTGAGCATACCACCATCGACAAGGATAATATCACCAACGGCAACATCATCGACAAAGCCGTCGTAACTCACCTCAACACAGTCAGGCTCAAGCACAGGTTGCCTACGCACCGTAAATATAAAACCATCCCCCTTACACAGCTTGATATCAACACCAACATCGCCCGTGCGAATTTCAGGGCCTTTAGTATCGAGAAGAACAGCCAGCCCACCGCGCTCCTTCCGGTTCAGCCGTTTCACGTGGTCGATAACCTTGCCATGCCAAGCATGAGTGCCATGGGACATATTCAACCGGACGATATCCATCCCTGCTCCAGCCAGAGACTTCAGCATGGTATATGACTCGGTTGCAGGACCAATGGTGCAGATTATTTTTGTCTTTCGCATTTATCGCCCACCTGTTCAAGAAAACCACCTATCCCCGGGTGATTATTTTATTTTTCACTGGACATAAACATGTGACACCATGGTATATCTGTGTCCAGAGTGACAATGTAACATAGACTATATCACCCCAATCAGTCTGAATGGAGAAAAAATGGCTACAATTATATCCCTCAATGTAAGTAAAACTGTTGGCAACAAAAAACAACCTGTGAACCAGGTCATCCTTGAGCCTGAGCATGGTATCAAAGGTGACGCCCACGCCCGAAACTGGCACCGCCAGGTCTCCCTGCTGGCGATGGAATCCATTGACAAGATGTCTGAGCAGTTACCAAATCTTGTCCCTGGCTCCTTTGCTGAAAACATCACCACCAGAGGCCTTATCCTTAAAGACCTACCCATCGGCACGCGCCTTGTCACAAACAGTATTGAGCTTGAGATCACTCAGATCGGCAAGAAATGTCATTCTAAATGCAATATCTATAAGGAAGCAGGTGGCTGCATTATGCCGGAGGAAGGAGTGTTTGCCAAAGTAATACGTGGCGGAGTTTTAACCACGGGAGAAGAACTTGTAGTGAGCGACAACCCAGCCTAACATCTGCCACACCCATCACCCCCCCCAGACCTCCTCGCGCCAGAATTTCATTAAATGGTTTCATTCCAGACCCTGCGCGAGGGGAAATAACCTCCCCCCCCTGTTGTCCATCTCTTAGATATTATTTTTCAATAAAAATTTGCTCGTAAAGATATCATTATGATAACCTTTCCTATACGAGAATAACTGCAAAAACATAGTACCGTGTAGAGCTTGCAATTACACAGCGTACTCGTCAAACACTATTGCCATGGAGAAATTATGCCGATTTTGAGTTTTCTAGCCCTCCCCCAGGACGGCGGGATGGAACAACTTTGCAACGATCTATCCGCCATGGAGTATTGCGAGATTATCCCCGCTGAAAACCAGGAGGTCATCGTTCTGGTGACCGATACTCCAGATGTCGAAGCAGAGAAGAACCTGCAGAAATCACTGAAGAATTTACCCTCATTACAATCGTTAAGCATGACATTCGGGCATAACGCTGAACAATAAACAGGGAGTCGAAAGAGAACATTATGAAGCTAAACAGAAGATCATTCATCAAGTCTGCAGCAGTAAGTAGTGCCGTGGCCACCGCCGGATCCATCTTCCCTGGCATCAGCTTTGCCGATTGGAAAAGAGTCAAGGGCGCTTACGGCATCACCTGGAAGAAGGCCCCCTGCCGTTTCTGTGGCACCGGCTGTGGCGTCCTTGTTGGCGTTACCAATAACAGAGCCGTAGCCGTCAAAGGCGACCCGAACTGTAGTGTTAACAAGGGGTTATGCTGCGTAAAGGGCTATCATTCAGTCCAGGCCCTGTATGGTAGAGACCGGCTCAAAAAGGCCCAGATACGCAAGAATGGCAAAATGGTTGAGGTACCCATTGCCGAGGCCCTGGATGTTATCGCAGCCAAGCTCAAAGAGACCGTTAAAAAACATGGCAAAGACTCTGTTGCCATGTACGGCTCCGGCCAATGGACCATCCCTGATGGTTATGTGGCTTCCAAACTATTCAAAGGTTGTCTTGGCACCAATAATGTTGAGGCCAATGCCAGACTATGTATGGCCAGTGCTGTAACCGGCTTTATGACAAGTTTTGGTATTGATGAACCCATGGGCTGTTATGAGGACATTGAACATGCCGATGTTTTCATTACCTGGGGCAATAACATGGCAGAGATGCACCCTGTGCTTTTCTCCCGGATGCTGGCCAGTCGTAAACGTAAAAAAGATGTCACCATCATCGACCTTGCCACCCGCACCACCCGCACCTCCCAGGCAGCGGACAGATCCATCCTCTTTAAGCCAAATACCGATCTTGCCGTGGCCAATGCCATCTGTTACGAGATTATCCGCAACGGCTGGATGGACAAAGACTTCGTAAAGAAACACACCACCTTCCACAAGGGTAAAACCAATATCGGCTACGGCACGGAAGACCATTTCAAGTTCAAAGATAAACCGGAGAACATGTCTTTCGCTGAATACAAGAACTTCCTGGAAGATTATACCCCGGAAAAAGCTGAGAGAATCTCTGGAGTTTCAGCCAGAGATATCAAATATATGGCCTCCCTATACGGGGATCCAACCAAGAAGGTCACCTCCTTCTGGTGTATGGGCATGAACCAGCATGTTCGGGGTACCTGGATCAACAACCTGGTGTATAATATCCACCTACTCACCGGCAAAATCTCCACTCCCGGCAACAGCCCCTTCTCCCTGACCGGGCAACCCAGCGCCTGTGGTACCGTTCGTGAGGTTGGCACCTTGACCCACAAGTTACCATACGGCGTGGTAATGAAGGAAAAGGCCCGTAAAAAAGCTGAAAAAATATGGGATCTGCCAGCCGGCTCTATTGACCCAAAACCTACCTACCATACCGTCGAGATGTTTCGTGCCCTTGACCGTGGCGATATCCGTTTTATGTGGATACAGGTGACCAATCCCATGATCACCATGCCCAATCTTAATCGCTATCGTAATGGTGCCTTAAAGGATGACAGGTTCATCGTGGTTTCTGATGTCTACCCGACTCCAACCACCGATGTCGCTGATGTGATTCTGCCCGCCAGCATGTGGATTGAACAGGAAGGGATGTACGGCAACTCCGAGCGCCGCACCCAGCATTTTGACGAGATCGTCCCAGGCCCCGGCGACACCATGTCCGACACCTGGCAGATCATCGAGGTCGCCCGCAGGCTTGGTTTCAAAAAGCAGTTCCCCTGGTCTCAGAAAAACTACATTGGCAAAATCTGGGAAGAGTACCGCCGTTTCCATGACAATCCAAAGCATAACATGGCACCCTATGAGGTTCTCAAGGCCCGCTCAGGTGTGCAGTGGCCCTTTGTTAACGGTAAGGAAACCAGATGGCGCTTCAACTCCAAATACGACCCTGCCTGCAAGAAGGGGTCAGATTTTGATTTCTATGGCAAGAAGGACGGCAAGGCATGGATTTGGGCCAGACCCTATGAGCCTGCGGCAGAATCACCGGATCAGGAATATAACTTCTGGCTCAATACAGGTCGGGTAATTGAGCATTGGCATTCCGGCTCCATGACTCGCCGGATCCCTATCCTCCACAACGCTGTGCCCGAATCCTATGTGGAGCTTAATCCAGAGGATGCGGCAAACCTTGGCGTTGTCAATGGCGAGCTAGTAAAGATTATCTCCAGACGTGGCTCAATAACCATGAAGGCCTCAATCAATGGTCGAGGTGTACCACCAAAGGGTATGGTTTTTGTGCCGTTTTTTGATGAGGATTACAAGATCAATGAGGTCACCCTGGACGCCTTTTGCCCTATTTCCAAGCAGCCAGATTATAAAAAATGCGCGGTTCGACTGGAGAAAGCATAATGAAAAAAGCAGAGAACACCCGGGGCCTCGTTCATGGTCTTGCCGCTATCTGCTTGGTTGGTTTAATGGCGCTCCCCGTTATGGCAGCGCCAGGCATCCCCCAAGGCTTTGATGCAAATGGCGAAAAGATTTTCAAACGCTATGACAAGACGCCCCTGGCAGCAACCACCGGCACCGATGGCAAACGCAATTTGAATTCATACTATGAACTACGCCAATATCCGGGTTCACCACCAATGATTCCCCATGATGTTGACCCTTCCTTTAGTAGCAAAGGGCTTAAATGTCTCTCCTGCCATGAAAAGGGGGGATATGACTCCAGCAAAAACGCCTACGCTCCGGTGACCCCCCATCCGGAAAATGAGCTTTGTTTTCAATGTCATGTCCCAAAACATGCAAAGAAACTCTTCCGGGAGAATAATTGGCTATCCATAGCACCACCAAAGCTTGGCATTTCAGAACTCGCAGGCTCACCACCGCCAATCCCCCACAGCCTGCAACTCCGTGAAGACTGTATCGCCTGCCACACCGGACCTGCGGCTGTGGCCGAAATCAGGGTGGAACATGCATCCAGGGGCAATTGCCGTCAATGCCACGTCCCCTTTATCTCCACGGCTCCGGCCAAAGAGTTCAAGCGGAAAAACTAACCAGGATTACCTATGAAGAAATTATCATGCTATTCTGGTTCGTTTTGGCTTGGCCTGGGGGCTACACTCCTGACAGCGCAACTAGCCATGGCTAGTGGTCAGTCCCTTCTGGATAAAATAAAGGGCGCCACTGAACCAGTTGACAATACAAAAATAGAATCAGCCTACACCCTGACCGCAAAAACGGTTCAGGCCGAGGAGACATATCAGGGTGGTACCTTTCGGGTTTTAGCACGCAAGGATAAAATCACACGATATCGTTGCAGCGTCTGCCACACCGACAAAAAGGTGCTGGTTAAAAACGGCGCGCTGTACACCCATAGTGATATTGCCATCAACCATGGTAAGGGCCAAAACAAACTTGAATGTATTCAATGTCACGACGAAAAAAATCGTGATGTCCTCTCTGATGCTGCGGGTACAAAGATCGACTTTGACCATAGTTATAAACTTTGTGGTCAATGCCATTTCCGCCAGAAGCGGGATTGGCTCGGCGGAGCCCATGGCAAACGTGAGACTTACTGGGCCGGAGAACGGGTGATCCGCAACTGTACAAGTTGCCACAACCCCCACTCTCCGGCATTTAAAACAAAAATGCCGGAAACTTACTCCCTGCCCCTTGACGACTAACGGATTTTAACAATGAAAGATAATAAAATAGATAAAAGTGATCCCCCTGAAAATGGGCGAACACGACGATCCTTTCTTAAAGGCTTATCCATAGCCGCTGCTGCTGGCTCTGCTGGTCTAGTCACCGGTGGCTGTACAGGGGAAGTCGCAAGCGAAGAAATGGGCCTTAAATGGGAGGAGTATTTCAAGAAGAATTACCGCCTCATGAGCCAAAAAGAAAAGGATGAAACTGTTGAACGCCTGGTAAAGCTGGCAAAGATAAGGGTCGGCGTTGATATCCAGATGTCAAACCAGGCTCCCATCAACAATGTCCTGTACGGCTATGCCTTTAATATCTCCAGGTGCAAGGGCTATATGGATTGCGTAGAGGCATGCGTCCAGGAAAACAACCTTGATCGCAAGTCAAAGACCCAATATATCCGCCTGTTTGAGATGGAACCGGGCAAACTTGACCCCTCCACAGGTGATGGCAAATACCACCACGAAGTTCCGGTGGAGGACAAGTTCTACATGGGCGTGCAGTGTTTTCATTGTGAAAACGCGCCGTGCATCAAGGCCTGCCCCACCAAGGCGACCTGGCGCGAGCCAGACGGCATCGTGGTGGTGGACTACGATTGGTGCATTGGCTGCCGTTACTGCCTTGCCGCCTGCCCCTACTGGGGACGTCGGTTTAACTGGGGCGAGCCTCAGGTTCCGGCTGAAGAAATAAATCTGAAACAGCATTATCTTGGCAACCGAATGCGGATGAAAGGGGTGATGGAAAAATGCACCTTTTGCGTCCAGCGAACCCGCCAGGGGAAACTACCAGCCTGTGCCAATGCCTGCCCAACCGGTTCCAGGATTTTTGGCAATCTCCTTGATCCAGACAGTGAAATCCGCTTTGTCCTCAAGACAAAGAAGGTTTTCCGGTTTAAGGAAGAACTCGGGACAGACCCCAAGTTCTGGTACTTCATGGATTAGTCCACTAAAAATTTTTTTAAACTGGGCACCATGCGTGCCTGTGATTCGTAGCGTTAGGAAAAAATAATGACAACAAATTCTCGAAAAGGAATAATCAGCTTTGTCACCGATTGTGCTGGCTGGGCAATGGCAGGGGGTACGGGCTTTAAGATATACCTGCTCGCCCTATTTGGGATAATCGGCATGGGAGCATATGCCTATTATCTGCAATTCCAGCAAGGCCTAATCATAACCGGCATGTCGAATATCGTCAGCTGGGGGCTGTATATTTCCAATTTCACCTTCTTTGTTGGCGTTGCCGCCGCCGCCGTTATGCTCATCCTGCCGGCCTATGTCTTTAAAGACAAAGATCTGCACGAGGTGGTCATAATCGGTGAATGTGTTGCCGTAGGTGCCTTGGTTATGTGCCTCACCTTTATCACCGTTGATATGGGTGGCCCCCTCAAGGTCTGGCATATGATACCCGGCATCGGCCTGTTTAACTGGCCCTCATCCATCCTGACCTGGGATGTCCTCGTCTTAAACGGCTATCTGGCATTAAACGCCCTGGTTCCCCTGTACATCCTTTACTGTAACTACAACAAAAAAGAACCAGTGGGCTGGAGGTATAAACCCTTTGTCTTTCTGTCCATTCTCTGGGCGATATCCATTCACATGACCACGGCCTTCCTATACCAGGGCCTACCCGCCAGGCCTTTTTGGAACAACCCGCTCCTTGGCCCCCGCTTCCTGGCCTCCGCCTTTGCCGCCGGCCCTGCTATTATAATGATAGTACTCATCATAATCAAACAGAACACCAGCTATCCGGTGAGCGTAAACATCTTTCAGAAGCTTAAGCGAATTATTGTAATTTCCGCCATAATTAACCTCATCATGCTCTTTTCCGAAGTTTTCAAAGAGTTTTACAACTTCACCCACCACTCCCTCTCAGCCCAATATCTCTTCTTTGGTCTCGATGGCCATAACTCGCTGGTGCCATGGATCTGGACGGCCATTGGCCTAAACATCCTGGGAACCGTACTCTTTGCCGTCGACCCCTCCAAATGCAATCCCCGCTACCTCATGGTGGCGGCGATTAGTCTCTTTACCGGAATCTGGATCGAAAAGGGTTTTGGCCTGATCATTCCAGGCTTTGTACCTTCACCAATGGGTGAGGTGGTGGACTACACCCCATCCGGGCCGGAGATTATGATCACCCTCGGGGTATTGGCCCTTGGGGTTCTGGTAATGACATTACTCATCAAGCCAGCTATTGTTATTCTGCTTGAATATAAAAAGAGCAAAGCGACATAAAGCCGCCGAGCCTCCAAATACTCAAGATTACTACTTTCCATTAAAAAAGGGGTACAGCTCACGCTGTAACCCCTTTTTTACTTAGTTGCACAAGTCGCAGACTTAAGAGCGATCCAGAAAACTCCAGTCACTACGACTTACACCACGAGCCTTGCTGAATTAGCCAGGCTCGTGGATCCAAGCAATTACTTGTTCAGATTGTGGGCGATACCATGACATTGGCCACACTCTGGGAACTTCTCATGCATCGTCGCCGGATGAGGGGTCTCACCATGACAATTCTGACAGCGAGGAATCGTCTTATGTACCTTCTGGTGACAGGTCGCACAAGAAAATGTCTTGTGCTTTGCATCACTGTTGGTGAGCATCTTCAACACGTCACTATGACACGCCGCACATTTCTGGGAGGAAATATCATCAGGGTAGGTTACCTGCAAAGGCATATGAGGTTTATGACAGGTCAAACAGTCAACCTGAGTCATTGTTTTCTCATGGGGAGAGTGACATTGCGTACAGTCAGGGATCATACCATGGGTGGCGCGGTGACAGTTACTACAATCCTGCTGGGTATGCTTGCTCTCATGTTGCTGCAATTGTTCCATTTGATCAGTATGACAGGTGAGACAAGGCTCGGTAATATTTTTGCCAATGGTAATCATTAACGGCGTATGGGGGTTGGTATGACAACCGAGACAATTCTCCAGTTCAAAGTGGTCAGTCCCCTCGTGACACTTACTACACGAAGGAATAATATCATCACCACTCTTAGGGGCATGACCCTCGTGACAATCAACACAACTCACCTCGGTACGGTGCGATTCTCCAGCCTCAAGAATATCCTTAGGTGGCCGATCATGGCACTTAACACAATCAGCGACCACAAGTTCATTGGCCAAGACTGGTGTCGAGGTGAGGGGGAGGGGCAAAAGCATAGCACCCGCAAGAAGCAGGGCCAATTTCGATAAACGTTTTGGTGAAGACATAAGGGGACTCTTTTTTTAAATTTTAAATAATGAATCTCGGTGATATCCGCCTACTATTTTGGAGTCTGTGCTTTCCTGCAAGGAACCGTCGTTCTGGAAACTTCGTAATATTTTTGCTTTTCCTTTTGTATCAGCCTTTGCGCGTAACTCGCATGATACAAACGGAAGAGCAAAAATAACTTAAACACCAAGAAATTTCCAGCCCCAGCTGATCTGCTGGGAACCTTGACCCTTTTTAAGACTACCGTAATTTTCTCCGGACACCACTGGATGGCCATAAACAAACACAACTAACTGGAACTCATAGCATTTTCTATACCACGACAGCCATAGTTCCTAAAAAAAACCGTACCATACAGACAGAGCATTTGCAGCCCTTCTCGCTATGGCTTCTACAACAAAACAGACCACAGGTAAACAGTTTCTGCATAGAAAGTAGCTGAAAGCTGATGGCTGCGACAACATGCCACAGGCCAACTGGAACTCAACTACCACCCGCTCAAGCAGGTGGGTTAAAATACGGGCCGAATAGCGAGGGCAACGAGACTTCGAGAAGTCCATCACCGGAACAGGCCGGTTTCACGAAATAATTTTATCAGTACAACTGATAAATTAACATCGAACATTCAACTTCCAACGCTGAATATGGAACTTTATTTTATCAAAATTAGACAAGCGTAGCGTTTTCCATATCGAAGTCTGCGCTATCTCGATGTTGAATGTTGAACGTTCGATGTTGGACGCTCAAATAAAACAGTAGCAA
>JAJRUT010000081.1 GCA_024277655.1 Deltaproteobacteria bacterium
CTGTAGCCTCAGCAATAGCGATAGGCTTATTGACATAATCATCAGCGCCTAAACCAAGTGCCTTTTCCAGAGAGTCCCGGCCAGCAAGACCTGTAAGAACCAGAATATCGGTATAGTGGGTTTCATTCTCCCGGATATATTCAACAACATCATAGCCATCCATAAGAGGCATACTTATATCGGTAATTACAATGCGAATGTTGGGATGCTCCTCCCACAAGAAAATCCCCTCCCGACCATTCTCAGCACTAAACACCTCATACCCCTCCTGTATAAGCTGAGAGGCAAGAAGCCTGCTTTGAGTAACCTCGTCCTCAATAACAAGAACTGTTGCTTTAGGGTGTTTAAGGGCAGGAAGGGTCATTGACTGTTTTTTGAAAGAGATAAACAAAGGAGATACCACATGGGCCTTAACATTCAGTCTACAAAAAGACCAAAGTGGATAGCAAGGAGAAGCTACCTATTCTTATAATGATATAATGCCTCCCAGCAACGACGCATTGATTCCATTAGTTCCGGATCATCAATAGTGCTAACAGTTTTCGCAAATTGCTCAATCTCAGCCTCCGTTGGGGCAGGGCCAGGCCTTGGCCAGTCTCTACTTTTTTCAGACTTACCTTGGCGCTGCTGCTTTAGGGAAAAGCGGATATCCGTTACCCCCACACCCGTAAAACGGGCATTGATCTTCTCCACAAAGTCCATTTTCAGATATTGTAATTGCTGAAGCCATACCGATTCATTCACCTCGACCCACAACACCGTCCCATGCATTTTATAAGGCCTGGCCTGAGCCGCAACATCCGCACCAACAATCTCAGCCCAAAAGGTGAAGACGCTGTGCAACTCAAAGCGCTGCCCCCAATTTTTCTTACCAACCAACTCACCAAGGACAAAGCCGATATGGTCGGGCTTATTTTTTTTGTTCATTATTTTGCTCTAACCGGTTTTTAGAATTGGGGGACTCTTCCGTCCCCAAAAACAATCCCTTGCAGGGTTACGAAGAAGTAATTATATGGTGATGATTCGTTTTAACTATAAATACAAGGGTGTCTTTTTTCACCCATTAAATACATCAGGAGTACCTCCATGGGATTTCGCTGTGGCATTGTCGGCCTGCCAAATGTCGGTAAATCAACCATCTTTAACGCTATGACTCGGGCTGAGATTGAGTCTGCCAACTATCCATTTTGCACCATTGAACCCAATATAGGCATGGTACCAGTACCCGACAAACGGCTCAACATCCTATCTGAAATGGCTAAGACAAAAAAAACAGTCTATGCCCAGATGGAATTTGTGGATATTGCCGGGCTTGTGGCAGGAGCCAGCCAGGGCGAGGGACTTGGCAACCAGTTCCTCGGTCATATTCGCCAGGTTGAGGCCATCGCCCATGTTATCCGCTGTTTTGATGACGACAATATCGTCCATGTCGATGGTGATATTGACCCGGTTCGTGATCGTGAGGTGATCAATACCGAACTTATTCTAGCCGATATCGAGACCGTGGAAAAGCGCCTTAAAAAAACCCGTGGTCAGGCCAGCTCCGGCGATAAAAACGCCAAGTACCAACTCGCGGTTCTTAAAGCCTTAATGGAAATCCTTAATAACGGTGAGCCTGCTCGCATCTATGAAACAGATGAGAATAGTGAAAATCTCTTAAAAGAGCTTTGTTTACTCACCGCAAAACCCACCCTGTATGTTGCCAATGTCAGTGAAGAGGATATTGCCACGGGTAACAAGTGGGTGAATGAGCTAAAGGAAAGTGTTAAGGATGAAGATGGTGTGGTAGTTGTAATCAGTGGTGCCATTGAGGAAGAACTCTCATCCATGGAGGAGGAGGAACAAAACGAATTCCTGGCTGATCTTGGCATGGAAGAGTCGGGTTTAAATCGATTGATTAAAGCCGGTTATGACCTTCTCGGCCTGCGCAACTATTTTACGGTAGGTGTCCAGGAGACCCGGTCCTGGACGATAAAAAAAGGTGCCACAGCCCCAGAGGCGGCGGGTGTTATTCACACCGATTTTCAACGGGGCTTTATTCGCGCCGAAGTGATCGCCTATAACGATTTTGTCAAATTTGGCGGTGAAGCCGGAGCCAAAGATAATGGCGCCTGGCGACTTGAAGGCAAGGATTATGTGGTTGCCGACGGCGACTGTGTTAATTTCCGCTTTAATGTTTAAAACAGGCTAAAGGCATAAGATTACATCAGCCCACCAACCCTAACCCTCATAAAAAAGATGCTTAAAACAAATAAAGCCAAACTTGTATGCCAATCGGTTATTGGTGAAATAACCTCGCCACTTAGTGGTATCAGTCCCTACCGGATTAACCCGGATGGACACTCTGACGTATATCCCGGTGTTGGTGGCATCACCTACAACGTGCGAATTGGCGATAATGCCTGTGGCCTTTTTGCCGACCATGTGGAGCCTGGTGTATCCATTTCTAATTTCACCCAGTACGCCGGACAAGCCGGACCGAACCGGGCCTTAAATATCTTTTCCTGTGCCGGCAATATTGGCACGGTGGTCTCGGGTGAGGCCAAGGGTAAAAGCGGACGAGTTACCGGCAAACATGGCGGTATTGACCATGTACTTCTTGATTTTGAATCCGAGGTGCTTGAGGATATGGTCATCGGTGACAAGATACAGATCAAGGGGTATGGTTGTGGTCTTGGTCTGCTTGACTATCCAGACATTAAACTCATCAACCTCGATCCGGCCCTGTTTGAGGCCATGGAGATCAAGACAAGTGGCGACAATCTAGAGGTCCCGGTGACCCATATTGTTCCTGCCAAAATTATGGGCTCCGGAATTGGGCATACCCACTCAAACTCCGGCGATTATGACATTCAGCTCTTTGATGAACCAACCGTTACGAAATACAAGCTGGACAGTCTGAAACTTGGTGATATCGTCGCCATTACCGATGCCGATGCCACCTATGGCAGAATATACAAGACAGGTGGGGTGGTTATTGGCGTTATTGTCCATTCGGACTGTGTCCTTGCTGGACATGGCCCCGGTGCCATGGTAATAATGACCTCGAGAGATGGTAAAATTATGCCCATAATTGACTCTGATGCCAATTTGCAGAATTTGTTTGAAAAATTGCCACCTTTATAAAAAACCAACTCACCGGAAAGACGCAGAAGCACACAAAGTTTTGTGATCATTAATTCTGCACTCCAACTGATATTTCACCTTGATAACGAGAAAAAACATGAGCGACAAAAAACAATTACAAAAACTTCTCCTTGAAAAATCATACCGCAGTGGCACATTCAAGCTCTCATCCGGCCGGGAGTCAGACTTTTATATTGATGTAAAGCAGACCAGCCTTGATGCTGAGGGTGCCCTGCTATGTGGTAAGGAAATCTATAAGCTTATTCAGGCTCATCCCGAAACCATTGGTGCCGTCGGTGGTATGACCCTTGGGGCCGACCCACTGGTTACCGGTGCCTCAATTGCAAGTTTCCTTGAGGGTAACCCGATCCCCGCCTTTATCGTCAGGAAGGAAGCCAAAGGACATGGAACAAAGCAATACCTTGAAGGCCAAAAGAACCTTCCTGGCGGATGCAATGTCACCCTCCTTGAAGACGTGGTCACCACAGGTGGCACCTTGCTTCAGGTTATTGACCGCGTTGAAGAACAGGGTTTTAAGGTGGTACAGATCATCACGGTGGTGGATCGCCAGGAAGGCGGCGCTGAGACCCTGAAAGAAAAAGGGTTTGACCTTGAGGCTATCTTCACCAGAGAAGAATTGCTGGCGTAAAAAGGTCCCAGGTCCCAAAGGATATTTTTCAGAACCCTGTAACCCAAGTGCAAAACGAAAAAATATGAAATGTCGAGAATGTAAAGAAGAGTTGGAGGTTGCTAGATCCTGCGGACGAGTACGGATGCGCTGTACCGGATGCCAGAAAATTTATCAGATCCACGAGGTCGCAGCCGATCTGGATGACAAGACTGTTGCCATCCTCGAACGATACACCGCTATCATCTACGACTGACCCCTTGCACCTCAGCCCTTTAACCATTCACCTCTCACTACCATTCAAGTTTAAAGCTGTTATCCAGACGACTCACCCGTCCCAGTTTAACCTTAATCATATCCCCAGGCTGTACTCCCCGCCCTTTGGGTAAATCACCCTCAAGTAAGATATCGGTTAAGACCACCTGTACCCGACGGGACTGGACATCCAGCACCAGAGCATCCAGCACCGTGCCACTTCCCCCCTGCTGCTCCAGATACTTCATCAGCCAATAACGATGGCGACCAATACGCACCCGACTGGCCCTACTTAGACCATTCTGGACATTACCCACAAAACCACTACAATCTTTTTCGCTAAAAGGCGTCCCTTTGCGGGAAATCATACCACTGATCTGATGCTGCATCACCAGATCAAGAAAACGCCGGATAGGTGAGGTCACAGTGGTATAACAATCTGCGCCAATACCGGAATGGGCCTTGGCAACAGTACGGAGATGACCCCGGGAAAGGCAACGGCGCTGCTTGAAATTTAGAAAGAGATCCTGCTGAATCCCCTCATACAGACGCTGCCTAGGTGGTTCCTGACTCCGGTATAGCCCCGGTTCCATTCTTGAGGAAACATATTGGGCCCCAATGACATTGGCAAGCACCATAAATTCGGCAACTAGGGTGCGGGACAAACTGCTTGAGTCAGCCAAGGTCACCTGAACTTCAGGCCCGACAGAGATATTAACATCAGGCACAGGCATGACCACAGCCCCATTTTCCACCCGGCGCGCCAACAAATTCTGCGCCAGCTCCGAGAGAATATTCATCTCATCATCACTACCATCCGCGAGCGACTCCAGCACCCCGGCATAGCTCAATCGCCGTTTTACCTGCACCACACTCCGAACAATTTTTGATGTAACCACTTCACCAGCAGGCGTTAACTCAACCAGGGTGGACAGGGCCGGGCGATCAACACCAGCGATAAGACTACACGCCTCCTCCGACAACTCACGGGGTAGCATGGGAACCTGCTGATCTGCCATATACACCGAAGTCGCCCGCTCGCGCGCCGTTTCAAACAGTATAGAATTGGGTTTCACATAATGACTAACATCAGCAATATGAATCCCCACAAGATAATTATCCCCTTTCTTTTCCACATGCAGGGCATCATCCAGGTCACGGGTAGACTCGGCATCGATGGTAAAAAGCGGTAAATCCCGGAGATCCACCCGGTTTTCGTCCATAAAATCCGCATATTTTTCAAGGCAGTGGCTGGTGGCCTGGAGTTCTTTAGTTGAAAACGCATCAGGAAGATCAGCTTTAAGAAGAGCAATATTCTCATCCTCCTGCCAGACCCCAGCCTTCACAAGGAGATGAAACGGGTCATGCAACCTTGAAAGATTGGCACGTTTTAGTAGATCTTTGGTGAGAGCTGGATCGTCGGTATCATTGCCATACACATAATAATCAGCACACATAGCCAGACATTTTTCCTTATCCGGCCAATCGGCCTCTTCACCATCAAAAATGGCCCGTAACCCCTTGGCACCCTCCTCCAGAAGCGCCTCCTTCTCACGCTCCTTTTCAGCCCGCTTCCTTAGTTGTTCAACCACCTCAACAGAATGCACCTGCACCTTGCCAGCCTTGTACTTAAAATAAAATGGATCAGCAAAAACCCGGCGCAGAAAGGCAGCAACATGATCATCCGTTGCCGCATCATCAAAGGCCAGTTCGGTAAGAAACCTAGCAGAAAAAGCGGACTCCTTTTCCTCCACCGCAAGCTCCCAGATCTCTGTCAGGTTAATAGGCTCCATCATGGAGCTCCTAAGTCCAGCAACATCGACGAGAAGAGTCAAAATATCTTCGCGACTTGTGGCAGAAAAACGTTGTTCAGTAACATGAACAACCCGACCAACCGGGAGTTTCACCTCGCGGCCGTTCTGATTTAAGACATGGAGGCGCTTGCCATTTTCCTGTTGAACCATGGCACAGATAAATTTCGACTGGTCAACATATTCAATTATTTTACCTTGCACTTCTTCCCCTTTAGACTGAGAATAATAAATAATGTTCTTGAACCACAAAGGCACAAAATGCTAACAAGAGAGACTCCCCCTCATACATTTCGTGCCTTCATGCTGAGATAAACGTTCACATTTGCAAATACTATTTAATTGCCAAAGGACAACAGGTCAAGTACAAGCGTGACCAACACTAACCTTGAAGTACCCAGCGAGTTACTATGACACCATCATCACAAGACATTAAAACAGGAATAGTTGCCCTAGTCGGCCCGCCCAATGTCGGGAAATCAACCCTGTTAAACACCCTGCTTGGCCAAAAGATATCCATTGTCTCCAATAAACCCCAAACCACCCGTAACCGTATTATGGGGATTGTCAACGATGACAACTACCAGATTGTCTTCCTCGACACACCCGGCATCCATGAGGCAGACTCTCCTTTAAATATTGAGATGGTGAAAATTGCCATGGGCTCCCTTGCCGATGTCCAGGCCATTGCCTTTATGATTGACGTCACCCATCGGTTGCCTGAAGAGCTCACCGCCGTCCAAAAAGTCCTGAGAAAGACAGACAAACCGATCCTGCTCATCATCAACAAGATCGACAAAGTCGGCAAAGAGGCCCTGTTGCCAATTTTACAAACCTACGAGAAGATATTTCCATTCACCGCCATGCTGCCCATCTCAGCTCTGAAGTCTGATGGTTGTAACCTGGTTATTGAGGAACTCTTAAAAGTATTGCCGTATGGTGAACGAATTTTCCCAGAAGACATCCCCACCGATGTCTCAGAACGATTCATCGTCAGTGAAATGATCCGCGAAAAGATCTTCCGCCAAACCCATCAGGAAGTCCCCTACTCCACCGCTGTGGTTATTGACATGTTTCAGGAACAGCCAAAACAGGTTCTGATCCACGCCACTATCATGGTGGAACGCTCCACCCAGAAAGGAATTATAATTGGCAAAAAAGGCACGATGCTAGCCCGTATCGGCAAACAGGCAAGACTCGATATTGAGGAACTGTTGGGAACCAAGGTGATCCTAAAATTATGGGTCAAGGTGGTAAAAGACTGGACCCGTAAAATGACCAGCCTCAGAGAACTCGGATTTTAAGGCAATGGCAATGGAGGGGCAGAAAACTATTTACCGAGCCTCTGGAACACCACCTGCTCAATCTTTTGCTGAAAATCCTCAGATAAATCAATAAACTGACAGCCCGCCGAGATTACCCCGAGAAACGACTTATCAATAATCCAGCGAACTTCCATGGTGACATTACTCACATCCTGCAACTCGGCAAGGCCGGCAAGACCAACCAGATTTAACTGATCTCCAGGCTTAATCATCACGGCGTGAGCACGCTCCTGACTAAACTGCAAACCACCACTGCTTAAATTCAACACATCCGCCGAAAAGGGATCCCCTGCACCGTTGATAGCGGCGGCAACTTTTTCAGTGGATTCAAAAAAAATACGAGGCGTACTTCTTTTCTCTGCATGTGATTGGGGCATTAAGAAAAATCTCCGTTAAATATCAGTAATAAAGCTGTCCCAAATTATAGCAAAAAAAAAGGTGTTTACGAAGAAAATTCGTAAACACCTTGAACCCTGATAAATTTGAAACTAGGCCATCACATCGACACGCCCCTGTTGCTCGCGAGGAGACTCCTGTACCGGCCGCTCCTGCCGCTCTTCTGCTCTATTCTGCTCCGCTGTCTGTGACGTCTCGGAGACAGCCCTTGCCGACTCTAGAGCCGCAGCAGAAAAACTTGTGACCACCGCAGGGCCTGCATCAGTGACCTGACCAGCTTTGCCTAAATCATTTTCCTTGGTGGGGTCAGTAAGCTTGCCACTCTCAACATTCTGAGCCTTATTGGCATCAAGCACGCCACCCATGACTGAACCGTCAATAATCATAACTTCACCCCTTCCGTACCCGCTTATTTTAACCAAAACGGCTTCTGTGGTAAGACATTTCCTAATACATTATAGGTATTTTATGGTGTATACGCCAGTCCCATTTCCCACTTTTATCAAATAACAAACAATATTAACGGGTTGAACAGCACCTTTTTTTCACCACAGCACCTTTTTTTCTTTGTTTTAGCCACTTTAAAGTAAAAAGGTCCAAGTTCAACATTGTATTTTTCGCTGAAAAAATTTATGACATTGTTTAATTTTACATTCACTCAAGGTGACTAAACAAATCACCACTGCCACAACCCAAAGGAAACAGCCATGGCTGATGATGTCAGACTCCGATTCCCCCCCAGTCCCACCGGATATTTACACATAGGTGGCGCAAGAACAGCCCTTTTAAACTGGCTCTATGCCAGGAAGCATGGCGGCAAACTGATCCTGCGTATTGAAGATACCGATGCCGAACGCTCCACCGAAGAATCCATCCAGGGTATTATTGATGGCATGGAGTGGCTTGGAATCGACTGGGACGAAGGCCCCTATTTCCAAACAGAATTTGCCACCGACCATAAAAAGGCGGCGGCAACCCTGCTTGCTTCCGGTCACGCCTATAAATGTTTCTGCACCAAGGAAGACCTTGATGCTAAACGTGAGGCGGCCATGGCGGCAAAAACCCAGGTAGGCTATGACAAAACCTGCAGGTATCTCAGTGCTGAGGAAATGCAAAGCAAAGAAGAGGCTGGGTTGCCCTTTGTGGTGCGGATGAAGGTGCCATCAGGGGATGGCTTTGTCTCCTACGATGACAAGGTGCTTGGGACAATGACGCGCAACTACAGTGATATTGAGGACTTTGTTATTGTTCGTTCAAATGGCAGCCCCCTCTATCTGCTATGCAATGTGGTTGATGATATTCGCGACCGGATAAGCCATGTGGTTCGTGGCCAAGATCATCTGACCAACACCCATAGACAAATTCTGGTGTATCAGGCGCTCGGTGCCAAAATTCCAGTATTTGCCCATATGCCCCTCACACTGGACACCAAGAAAAAGAAAATATCCAAACGCAGTCATGGCGAGATTGTCGCGGTTCAATGGTACCAGAAAAATGGCTTCCTACCCTGGGCCCTATGTAATTTCCTGGTGCTCCTTGGCTGGAGTTCTGGAGATGACAAGGAAATTTTCAGCCAGGAGGAGTTGATCGAAGCCTTCACCCTGGAGAGGATCAACAAATCCAACTCAATTTTTAATTATCGCAAGGATGATCCAAAGTTTATCACCGACCCGAAACTATTAAACACCAACGCCCATTACCTGCGTTCCATGGATCTTGCTGAGTTGGCAGAATTACTCAAGCCTATCTTTAAGGATGCAGGACTTTGGCAGGACAGCTTTGAGTCAGAACAAAAAGAATGGTTCCACACCACCCTTGCTATGACCCGCGAACGATTTTACACCCTAAACGACTTCCCCACTGAAGCTCGGGGATGGTTTAGCGATGATTTTAGCATGGACGACAAGGCCCTCAAGAAAAACCTCCTTAAACATGAGGGGCTAAAGCAGTGGCTCCCCGAACTTGGCCTGCAACTAGAAGCCCTCGAAGATTTTACCGCCGACACCTGTAAAGAGGTCGTCAAAGACTTTTGCTCCGCAAAGGACATCAAGATGGGAGTGCCAATGAATGGCGCCAGGGCCGTACTTCTTGGTCAGATCAAGGGACCATCCATGTTTGATATCTTTGCCCACCTTGGCAAGGATACGGTGGTACGCAGACTGAAAGATGCAGGGAAATGGTTTAAGACTTAAACGTTGAAGTCATCCCAACATTTTTTTTTTTGCCCCAGAAGAACATAAAACACCAATTCTATGTCTTTCTGGGGATTCTGTGACTATATTATGAAACAAATTGTATCTCCTTGCAGTCTTATTGAACTATTAAAATCACTCCTCAAGGCACACAATGTCTGAAAACAAAGCTCCTAAACTCGACTTTATCCGCACCATCGTTGCAACTGATATCGCAAATGATAAAAACGACTCCCGCCTCGTAACTCGTTTTCCACCCGAGCCAAATGGTTATCTCCATATCGGTCACGCCAAATCAATCTGTCTTAACTTTGGTCTTGCCGAAGAATATGAGCAGGGGGTGTGCCACCTGCGGTTTGACGACACCAATCCGGCAAAGGAGGACACCGAGTATGCCGAGGCCATTAAGGAAGACGTCAAGTGGCTTGGCTTTGACTGGGGCGACAACCTGTTTTACGCCTCTGATTATTTTGACCAGTTATACGACTACGCCGTGCAGTTAATCGAGATGGGCAAGGCGTATGTCTGCTCATTAAACGCTGAAGAGGTGCGCGAACACCGTGGCACCCTGACAGAACCAGGGAAAGACAGTCCCTACCGCGATCGGACAGTTGCCGAAAACCTGCAATTATTTACAGCTATGAAAAATGGAGAACACGAGGAGGGGAGTCACGTACTCCGCGCCAAAATTGATATGGCATCCCCCAATATGAATATGCGCGATCCGGCCATTTACCGTATTCGCAAACTGGATCATCATAGAACCGGGGACAAGTGGTGTATTTATCCTATGTACGACTTTACCCATTGCCTATCTGATGCCACCGAACGCATCACCCATTCCTTGTGTACCCTGGAATTTGCCGACCATCGCCCCCTGTACGACTGGTTCCTTGACGTTTTACAAACCAGGGATCATCCGCAACAAATTGAATTTTCCCGCCTTAATCTGACCTACACCGTAATGAGTAAGCGTAAACTTATGCAACTGGTGCAAGAAAACATGGTGAACGGCTGGGATGACCCACGGATGCTCACCATCTCCGGACTGCGCAAACGGGGCTACACCCCGGCCTCAATCCGTGATTTTTGCAAAATCATTGGCATCTCCAAACGTGATAGTAGCACCGACATGGGTATCCTCGAAAACTGTATTCGCAATGACCTTAACCCCATTGCCCCGAGACGAATGGGCGTACTCAAGCCCCTTAAAATTGTCATCACTAATTATCCTGAAGACCAGGAAGATGAAATCATCTGCAAGAATCACCCAAAAGATGAAGGAATGGGAACCAGAACTGTAACCTTTGGCCGTGATATTTGGATTGACCGTGATGACTTTATGGAAGATCCACCGAAAAAGTTCTTTCGGCTTGGCCCCGGGCGCGAGGTCCGACTGCGTTTTGCCTACCTTGTCACCTGCGATGAATACATCAAAGATGAAAACGGCGAAGTGGTTGAACTGCGCTGCACCTATGACCCTGAAAGCCGGGGGGGCTCGGCTCCTGATGGCCGCAAGGTCAAGGGAACCATCCAGTGGGTGTCAGTGAAACATGGACTTGACTGTGAGGTGAGGTTGTACGACCGCCTGTTTAAGAGCGAAAACCCGGAAGAGGATAAGGATGTTGATTTCAAGGAAAACCTCAACCCGGATTCTCTGCAAGTTCTGACAAACTGTAAGATTGAACCATCTATTGCAAACACCAAAGTAGACGAGCAAATTCAGCTTGAACGGGTTGGTTTCTTCTGCCTAGAGGCAAGGACATCAACCCCAGACAGCATTGTTCTCAACCGCACCGTAACCCTGCGGGATAACTGGGCAGGTAAGCAAGGCACGAAGACCCCGAAAATGAACAAAAAATAACATGATTGCCACCGATCTTCAGCCTCATAAAATTTCAATGTAAAAATTGTTTTTTCAACCGCAAAGACGCAAAGTGTCTGCGGTTGGTTTTTATGTGTTACTTGTCTTGTATTTTCTCAAATTGGAAATAGCTGAAGATTGGGTGGTAATCAGAAAAAATAATGGTCAGGTCGTCAACTTCACGTAGACCGGTTCACGCACTGGATCATTATAGTGCAGGTGCTTCAGCTTACCGACAAAACGGTCGATAAGCTCTGCATTCTCAGGTAAAAGAAAGCGACCACTTCGACAGTAGAGGGCACGGGAAAGAATCATCCCAGCCTTGACATCAACAAGCTTAACCTCACGCTCTGTTCTCACAGCCTTGCCCTTTTGCTGAACAACAACCAGAAAGGCCTTGACCACAGCTGGGTCAAACTTAACAAAACTCTGCTGCTTAAGCTCAGTTTCAGCATCTTTCTTCAGGGCCTGTAATTCATCCTTGCGATCTACAGATGGCATAATCTGCCGTTTTAAACGATCCCTCCGGGTCTGCAAATGGACAATCCGATCATACATATCAGAGGCAGAAATAATCTGCGACCCCAGAGGGATTTCACCCTCGCTCAACCCGTCAGGAAAACCGGAACCATCATAATTTTCGTGATGGGAGCGAATAAGCAGGCCAACCTGATCGAGGTTATCAATAAACTGAACCATGGCCTGACCACTGGCAGAATGTAGCTCGTACCGTTTCCTGACGTCAGGCGGATTTTCACCGAAATGCTTATACGCCTGACCCTGCAGACCAATCACCCCAAGATCGTGAAGCAAAGCTGCCATCTCCACCTGCTCAACCTCAGACGCATCTAACCCAATCTCCCGGCAAATGGCCACGGACATTTCACTCACTCGCCTGCCATGTCCTGCCATGGCAGGGTTAGCAATCTCGATAATTGACCCAAAAGCCCTCACCGTATTCAGGAAATTATTTTCAAGCCGGGCATTCAAGGAGGAAAGCTGTTTATTTTTGGCAATAATCTCTTGTGATCGCTCCGCAACCTTGGCTTCAAGATTTTGGTTTAACTGCACCAGTTGCTGATTCTGTTTTTTGCTAAGAGCCTGAAGGCGGAGGTTTTCAACAATAAGGTCATACTGTTCAATCTCCTGGCGAACGGCTAAGACTAAACCATCATCGTCCCAAGGTTTAGCCAGATAGCGATGAATGTTGCCCTCATTCACCGCGGCCACCAAGGCATCCAGGTCGGAATATCCGGTCAGGAGAATGCGCCTAGCTCTGGGAAAAATAACCTTGGCCTGAGCCAGAAACTCAGCCCCATTCATTCCTGGCATGCGCTGATCGCTGACAATAAGTGAAATGGGTTTCCCAAGCCCATCTATCAAATCCAGAGCATTCTGCCCTCCTTCAGCAAAGAACAACTCATATTTCTCTTTACGAAACAGTCTTTTCAGTGACTTTAAAATAGACGCTTCATCATCAACAAAAAGAACTCTGTGCTTATACGCCATTATCTCTCCTCTTTGGCCCCTGAACAGGGAGGATAATCGTAAAGGTCGTCCCTTTACCAACCTCACTTTCCACCTCCAAATGGCCATCATGCTTCTTAATGATGTTATAGGCTACATTAAGGCCAAGCCCTGTACCTTTTCCCACATCCTTGGTGGTGAAAAATGGTTCAAAGATATGTTCAACAATATCCTTAGCCATTCCCGGCCCATTATCAGAAATCGTGATATACACCAAGTCCCGACGCTGGGAGGTGGCAATGGTAATCACCCCTTCTTTTTCAATTGCCTGCCCAGCATTGACAATAATATTCATAAAAACCTGATTGATCTGTTGGGGAAAACAAAAGACCTGTTCCATTTGCCCGTACTTTTCCACAACCTCAGCCTTGTATTTCAACTCATTCCAGGCAATATTCAAGGTGGATTCAAGCCCTTTGGTCAAATCCGTCAACTGCAAGTTGTCCTCACCCGGATGGGCAAAGGATTTCATATCCAGCACAATCCGCTTGATCCGCTCAGCCCCCTCAAGACTCTCTACAACAACATCTTTCATATCTTTGAGCAGATAGCTTCCCTCAATTTCATCCTCAAGGGCAGTAAGGGCAATATGCTTTCCCCGGAGCAACTCATCATCAATATCCACCATTCGTACAAAATCACGGTATTCGGTCAGAAGCCGGGACAGATGATAAACATACTCCCCCATAGTACCAAGATTTGAGGTGATAAAACTGATGGGATTATTGATTTCATGGGCAATCCCAGCTGATAGTTGTCCAACACTGGCCATTTTTTCACTTTGGATCAACTGACGCTCCATCTCCATCTTCTGCTTGATCAGGTCATTGCGGGCGGAAAGGTCACGGGCCATGACCAGTTGATATTGGCGTCCGGCCAAATCAATATTTTTCAAACTCATTTCAACAGGAAATGTTGTCTTGTCTTGGCGGACGAGCTTTGTTTCCATGAACATTTCATGACCATATTTTTCCGTCTTGTTTTCGACAAAGACATCGTCCTTGCCCGAACTCAAGATAAAGCTCAAACGCTTTCCGGCAAGCTCATGGGGCGCATAACCAAGCTCAATGCAGGCCCTGGCATTCACATCCAGTATCTTGCCACTGAGAGGGTCAACACTTAAAATGATTTCAGAGGCTTGATCAATAAGATGGCGAAACAGCGCCACCTCCTGCATGGATCTCTTTAAAGAGATAAAACTTGCCAGGTGCCCGGCAAGATAATCACTAATTTTCAGACATATCTTCTGCTGAAAAGTCGGAAACATTGAGTCAGGGACAGCTCCATAAAACTGCACTGTCTCTTTTTTTGAGCCGGCACCCTCAATAACCCGTTCGAGGTACCAGCCATCACCATCACAAATCCCGGACTCATAACGCGTCTCATTCACGGTAACCGCAACCCCCTGAACTCCAACACCTTCCATCTCTGCTAGCACCTCTATAACCAGATGGGCAAGCACATCTTCCACCATCTTGATCTGTACTGCCTCATGATCGATAATTGTCGAAATCACCTGAAAAACAGACAACAACTCCACAGCAGAAGAATTAATACCGCCCTCACTTACGGCCTCAGGCTCTTCATGCTGGTGGGCCAACTCCTCTCCGGCACGACCTCGCCACAGATGGACAAATAGCCACCACAGCAACAAAAATACAACACCAGCAAGTGCCATATTTTCAGACCAAAACGCCAGAGCCTTTGTCAATAAGAGAGATAAATCCATAGAGCCCCCCTCACCTATTCCTCAAGAAAAAAGGCATGGGCTTTTTGTATTTCCTCAACCACCGGTGGAAACCACTCCCGCATTGTTTTCAAACTTGTCGCCAGAAGCAGTTTGGCGTCAGGAGCCATGGATTTTAATACCGGCTTTTCCGACAGGTTTTTTTTCCAGATATTCACCACAACATCAGCCCCATGGACAAGGAGGGTTAAATCAGGATTCTCCTGTTTCTTGTCGGTATCGTGATGACAGCGAAGAACGTCAAGGAGAGATTCTGGCAACAACCACTTCCTAGCTACCCTAGAAGCGATTTGACAATGACTCACCTCAATAATCTTTTTTTCCGCCGTGAAACTGGTGCAACCACTCTCCTGCTGCTCTTGCCAGACCAGACTAAACTCTTTGGGGAAATATTGGACAAGAATGACCTTGCCAATATCATGGAGCAATCCTGCAGTGAAGGCCTCCTCAGGCTCACATAGGTTGGTCTGCTCGGCAAACTTTTGGGCAACCAGTGCCACCGCCACAGAATGGAACCAGAAATCCACAATACTAAACGACTCACATTTTAAATCTTTGGGGAAAGTTTGATTCACCGCAACAGACAACACCGCATTGTGCAAGGCCTTAAAGCCCAGAATCACAACGGCATGGGGCAGATTATTAATCTGAGAGCGAAAACCATAAAAGGAAGAATTGACCAGCTTCAGGATCTTGGCCACAATGGCCTGATCCTTCTCAATCACCTGGGTCATTTGCTGGACGGAAATGGAGTCATCAATAAGCATCTTATTGACTTCAAGCGCCACAGCCGGCAGAGTTGCAAGCTCCACAACTCGGTCTAATTCGGATAAAACATCAGTCATGTCTTTAGAAACTCGTGAAGGTTACTCTCGCCATATAATATTTGCAACAACAGCCCTAGTTTCGGACTTTTAGACAGTAAGCGTCAACCACTTTATGAACTCTGAATGAAATATTATGAAAACTTGACAGAAAACCTCCCATTCAGCCACACTGAGAGGAGAAATAAATCCTGTTAAACCGTGCAAAGAGGAGATCCAGTCATGGCTAAAAAGCCAGTCATTGTTGCTGTGGATGACGTAAAAGCCATCCGAACCTTGGTTGAGAGGACCTTGAGTGAGGCAGGTTTTACCGTTATCACCGGTGAAGACGGCAAACAGGGGATTGAATTAGTTAGGAAACACCGGCCAGATATCATCATCTCCGATGTGGAAATGCCGGTCATGGACGGCTATGAATTCTGCAAGGCCATCAAACAGGATCAGGAACTACGAAAAATATACTTTATCCACCTCTCCACCCTGGACACCACCGACAATAAAGTCGCGGGATTAAACATTGGCGCTGACGACTATATCTCAAAGGAAACACCACCAACAGAACTTATCGCCAGGGTGCGAGCCGGTCTGCGTATCCGCGAACTGCAAAAGAAGCTTGATATCGCCTACAAAAAACTTCTCCAGTCGGAAAAGATGGCAGCCGTAGGCCAACTTGCCGCCGGCGTAGCCCACGAGATCAACAACCCCACAGGCTTTGTCCACTCAAACCTCGGCACCTTAAAAGGGTATAGCCATAATCTTATCAAGATGATGACCGCCCATGACAAACTGGTAACCCAACTGCAACAAGAGAAAACACTGAATCAAAATATTTGTGGCTCCATAAAGAAAATCACTGAACTAAGAAACGAAATTGATCTTGATTTCATTATTGCCGATATGAACGATCTTCTGGATGAGAGCTATGAGGGGACTGCCAGGATCAAAAAAATTGTTGGTTCCCTCAAAATATTTACCCACCAAGGAAAAGAGCGCCAAGAAGAAACCAATATCAACGACTGCCTTGACACCACGTTAAGCATCATTACAAATGAATTTAAATACAAAACAACGGTGACCAAAAACTATCAGGCTGATCTACCCAAACTCAAATGTTTCCCGCAAAAACTCAGTCAGGCCTTTATGAATATCCTTAAAAACAGCGGCCAGGCCATTAAGGAAGAGGGCAAAATAGGCATTGCCACCCGCCTGTATGATCGAGACATCCGCATTCTGTTTAGTGATAACGGTAGGGGAATTCCTCCCGAAATATTGAAAAGATTTTCGACCCTTTTTTCACAACCAAGGAGATTGGCGCGGGGACAGGCCTTGGCCTCCATGTGGCCTACGCCATTATAAAAGATCACGGGGGCACGATTGAGGTCAAGAGTCAGAAGGATAAGGGAACCGTTATGGCCATCACTCTTCCCATTGATTACGCTGATTCTTGAGTATAATGACCAAGCGCCCATGATCTTTGCCACCGGACACACTCCCCCCAGCCTGAAAATCGGGATAGGAACGACTCACATCGGCAAAACAAAGGTCAATATCAACAAATCTTCCCACACCAGCCCCCTGTAATTGCGAACAAAAAACCGCAAACCCACCAGACACGACAAAAAGCTCCGAAAATTTCTTAGCCAGAGCATCCAGCCGATCCAGACCTAGAACACGACAGGCAACCATATTAACATAAAGGATATCTTCCGTTTGACTATCAATAAGGATCACCGGATCCGAGGTGGCATCCATAAGCCCCTTAAATAACGCTCTGTCCTGATCAACCTGTTGTGTCTCCAGATAGGTGGATAGCCGACCGGCGACCGTTTCAAGGAGAACCTGCTCCTCTCTAGAAAAAATCTCTTCAGTCCCAGGTGGCGTATCAAGATAACAGACCTCAACAAGACCATGTTCCTCACCACCAACCTCAATGGGAAAATGCAGTTTGTGACAGGTTTTAGTAAATGGTTCAGAAACCGCCTCAACATCATCCAAGGTTAATCTGGCCACCGCCAGATGGGGGTATTTCATCGCTAGAGGCAAGAGATTGACCACCTTCTGCACCACCTCAGGCAAGGTGAGAGACAGTTGCTTTAGAAAACCTGACACCCCAAACAGACAGTGTAGCTCCTGCACCCGTTTAGTGAGATTGGCGTGGAGCCGTTCCACCTGCTTTTTCGTAAAGTCAAGCTCCGTGAGATCAAGGTAACTCTTCATGGTGAAGACAGTTTTATTGATGGTAATCGGCACCACCTTTTCAAGCACAGGAACGCGCTCCCCCGTCTCACGCAGAAGTTCACGCTGGTGCATATTGGAGCCATCCCGCTCACCCTTCTCAAAATGATAATTCCCCGCCGAATCTTTAATTTCAAAATCTTCAATCCGCCGACCAACAATCTTATCCTTATCAACCCCAAACAGCGCACAAGCCACAGGATTAGCAAACTCTATCGCCCGGGTGGCAGGATTTACCACCGCAACCCCGGTTTGCACCGAGGCCAGGATCGTCCGCAAACGTTCCTCTGATTCACGCAACTGAGCCCGGCGTTTACGATCCGTGATCTGATGCTTCTTGTAACGACCAAGAAGCCCCTGCATCTGCTGCCGAAAAAGAAACCAGTGAAAGAGCCAGGCCACAAGAAAACCACCAGACACCAAGAGTGGCCAGTAGCGGCGACCAAAATCATCAAAAACCTGTAGAAAATCAGCGTCCATACAACTCCATCAA
>JAJRUT010000082.1 GCA_024277655.1 Deltaproteobacteria bacterium
AGCAGGATGCAAACCGGTTGTCGGCTCATCCAGGATGTATAATGTTTTGCCGGTGGAGCGTTTTTGCAGTTCCCTGGCAAGCTTGATCCGCTGCGCCTCTCCTCCGGACAGGGTGACCGAGGACTGGCCGAGAGAGATATAAGGCAATCCCACATCACACAGGGTTTGCAGACGATTTTTAATGGGTGGAATATTTTTAAAAAACTCTAGTGACTCCTCCACTGTCATGGCAAGGAGTTCAGCAATGTTTTTACCTTTGTATTGAATCTCCTGGGTCTCTTGGTTATAGCGTTTGCCGTTGCAGGTTTCACAAGTCACATAAATATCGGGCAGAAAATGCATGGCAATCTTGATCACCCCCTCCCCCTCACAGGCCTCACATCGGCCACCCTTGATGTTAAAACTGAAGCGGCCCGGTTTATAGCCCCGGACACGGCTCTCAGGCAAACGGGCCAGAAGCTCCCTGATTGGGGTTAAGATGCCAGTATAGGTCGCCGGATTTGAGCGGGGCGTTCGACCAATGGCGCTTTGGTCGATATCTATGATCTTGTCGATATGTTCCATGCCGGAAATAGACTTGCACTGCACATTTAAGCGTTTGCCCTGTAATTGCCCGTAAAGGCCCCTATATAATGTCTCAACCACAAGGGAGCTTTTTCCTGAGCCAGAAACACCGGTGATGCAGGTCATGAGCCCCAAGGGAAAGCGGGCCGATACATTTTGGAGATTGTTCAGTTTTGCGCCTTTAACGTGGAGCCAGCGATCTTTTGCTGGCGGTTTGCGTCTTTTTTTCGGGACGGCAATTTCAAGTCGACCGGCTAAATAGCCCCCGGTGATGGATTGTTCCGCCGTAAGTATCCCAGCCACATCCCCCTCATAAACAACTTCACCACCGTGAATGCCCGCACCTGGACCAATATCAAGGATATGGTCAGCGGCCATGATGGTGTCGGTGTCATGCTCAACCACAATAACGGTGTTGCCCAGATCACGCAGGTTGGTGAGTGTTGCGATAAGCCGATCATTATCGCGTTGGTGCAGACCTATGGATGGTTCGTCTAGAATGTATAACACCCCGACAAGCTGGGAGCCGATCTGGGACGCCAAGCGAATACGTTGCGACTCACCCCCGGATAGGGTTCCGGCGGTACGGGCAAGGGATAAGTAACCGAGGCCAACATCCAGCAGGAAGGCCAGGCGTTCATTTATCTCTTTGATAACCCGTTCGGCAATAAAGGTTTCCTGGCTACTAAAGGTGATTTCCTGAAAGGTTATTGCCAGCTTTTCGATGGACATCCCGGTCAGGTCAGAGATATTCCATGGGCCAATGCGTACGGCTAATGCCTCTGGTTGCAGGCGGGCTCCATGACAGGTGGCACAGGGTTGTTCATTCATGTAGCGACTCAGCTCATCCCGCTTGGAGGATGAGCTGGTTTCGATATATCTACGAGACAAATTAGGGATCAATCCCTCAAAGGCTGTTTCTGAGGTGATAGTTCGCCTGTGGCGCGTGTAATGAAAAAGAATGGCCTCTGGCCCTGTGCCGTACAAGATGACATTCTGGGCCTTTTTTGACAGCTCTTTAAAGGGGGTGCCGAGATCAAAATTATAATGACCGGCAAGGGCTGTAAGAAGTTGGCTTGAATAGTTATCCCTTGTGTGCCTGGCCCACGGGGCCAGGGCCCCTTGGCTTAAGGTCAAATCTGGCTCCGGCACAACCAGATCAGGGTCAAAAAAATGGTTTACCCCAAGCCCGCCGCATTCAGGGCAGGCCCCTTTAGGGTTGTTAAAGGAAAAGAGTTGAGGGGAGAGGTCTTGCAAGCTTGTGCCACATTCAATGCAGGCGGCGCGTTCACTGAGCAGGATCTCTGAATTATCTTCAGGAAAATGGAGGAGTAAAAAGCCGTCAGCTACCTTAACGGCGGTGGCCACCGAATCGGCAAGTCGTCTGCGGATTGAATCTTTCACCACCACCCGGTCAATCACCACCTCAATGGTGTGACGTTTGGTTTTATGGAGTTTGATTTCGGAATCGAGTGAGACTATATCGCCATCAACCCGCACCCGCACATAGCCCTCCTTGCGTAAACGTTTGAAAAGCTCAAGATATTCGCCCTTGCGGTTATCAATAAGGGGCGCAAGGAGGATGAGTTTCGTCCCTTCTTCATAGGCCATAATGGTTTGCACCATGGTCTCCAGTGATTGCGGGGCAATCTTTTCGCCACAATCCGGACAATACTGATGGCCCACCCTGGCAAAGAGCAGACGCAAATGGTCATAAATTTCGGTGATGGTACCCACGGTTGACCGGGGGTTCTTGCTGGTGGTGCGTTGTTCGATGGATACCGCAGGACTGAGTCCTTCAAGGGAGTCAACATCCGGTTTATCCATTTGCCCCAGAAACTGCCGGGCATAGGTGGACAGGGACTCGACGTAGCGCCGTTGCCCCTCGGCGTACAGGGTGTCAAAGGCCAGGGATGATTTGCCCGAACCGCTCAGGCCCGTGAAAACAACGAGCTTGTTGCGGGGCAGGTCAACATCAATATTTTTAAGATTATGCATCCGGGCACCCCGGATACGAATGGTGTTTACTTCCATGTTTTTTCTGTTACAGATCGTTAGGTGAGGGGGCAGGTCAGGGATGTAATCTAGAGCTCCCCACGTTCACCGGTGGTTCTGATTTTTCGTAATTTGGCCGCAAAAAAACCATCAAGCCCCTGGTGAGGTAAGGTTTGCAGATAACCTTTTGTGAAGAATGATGCAATGTTTTCAGGATATGGCGGTGTCTCAAGGCAAAATTCAGTATGCCTTTTAAGAAAGGCATCAATAACCTGCTCATTTTCAATAACAGACGTGGAGCAGGTGACATACACGAGGAAACCACCCTCTTTGACAAGGGGGGCCGCCTCATGGAGAAGCGCCTTCTGGTTGGTACTGCACTGGTCAAGATCCTTCAATGTCCGGTTCCAGCGGATATCAGGATGCCGGCGAATAACCCCAAGTCCAGAGCAGGGGGCATCGATGAGAATACCGTCATATTGAATTTCACAATGACTGGTGTAGTCAGCAATGGTTTCGCTGAACAGGGGTATTTGCCGACACTGGCACCGTTTAAGGTTGTCCTTGAATAGGTTCTGGCGCTCTGTAAATGGTTCTACAGCGTGAATGATAGCCTTGTCCGGTAAGACCTGGTCAAGGAGGATGGTTTTGCCGCCAAGACCGGCACATGCATCCAGATAAATGCCATCCTCTGTTGGGGTAAAGAAGAGTGACACAAGTTGCGCTGCTTCGTCCTGAACATGG
The DNA here is from genome assembly GCA_024277655.1 of Deltaproteobacteria bacterium. Taxonomy (GTDB): domain Bacteria; phylum Desulfobacterota; class Desulfobulbia; order Desulfobulbales; family SURF-16; genus JAJRUT01. Next base: position 3,304 of record JAJRUT010000082.1, read on the forward strand.
AACCAACCGTCCTTAAACCCTGGCAGGTCCTCCACCGTAACGGTGGAAAGGATGGTCAGTGCCTGGGGACTGAATGTGCCTGGCTTATAGTCAATATTCTCTGTCTGTAATGCTGCTGTGAACGTCTCCATGGGGCAGAGCTGGGGATTAATCCGCAGAGTCAGGCTTGGCAACTTATTGCCGGCATTACATATGGCAAAGGCCGTCTCCTTGCCAAATTGCTTTATGTAGTGATCCACCAGCCAGCCGGGATGATTGGTCTTTTTTTGCTTGGACAGGGTCGTGAGGATATTACGGGCTTTGTCAATATTGCGACTGATCTCCCGCAATATTCCATTTAAAAAGCCCTTGATCCAGGATGGCTGTTTGCCAAGGCCAATAATGGTCTCATTCACCGCAGCAGATGGCGGGATGCGATCCATAAACAGAAGCTGCATCACCCCGACGCGCAGAGCAGTTAAGACCTCAAGACGCATTTTTTTAATGGGAGTTGTGGCAAAGGCGGCAATAACAAAGTCAAGCTCATTACGCTGACGTATTACGCCGAGGCTAATGGCCATGGCAAGTTGCCGGTCCTGGCCTGACAAGGGGTGTTTTGCCATGATCTTTGTGAAGACACGATCAAAGGGTTCCTTTGATCTCTGTTGCTCCTCAAGGGTTTTGATGGCGACAAGGCGACTACTCATGGCGCAAGCCGATGATAGAGCAGAAGCGACCGGTCTGTTTGGTTCTGCGATAGGAAAAGAAATTTTTTGAACATTTGCTGCAGGTACCATTAACTGAGATATTGTTCTTTTGTACTCCGGCAGTTATCAGCTGCTGGGTACTCATCTTCCAGAAATCAAAGTGGTTCCGGCTTGTTTGAAATTGCTGCATCTCCTCTGGGAATTCAGTCTTGAAATTGACAAATTCAGCACAGCAGGGGCCAAGGGATGGTGAAATCCCCGCCAGAAGATTAATCGGCCTCGTGCCAAAGGTAAGGGTCATTGTCCTAATAGTAGTCTGAATAATATTGGCGACACTGGACTGCCAGCCGGAATGAATGCCAGCCACCACTCGGTGCTTGGGGTCATAAAGAAGTATGGCCTGGCAGTCGGCCTGTTGGATCATAATGCCAATATCAGGAACCGAGCAAATAATCGCATCAAAACCATCTATTTCACATGAACCTTGGGGTTCAGTGATTACCGCTACCTGCGCGCCATGCACTTGCCTTGCTGAAATCAGGGTTGTTATGCCGAAATAGTTTTGAATTAGCTGACGGTTCTCTGTGACATTTTGTGGCATATCACCAACCCCAAAACTGACATTAAGGCTGTTAAAAGGGGGCGGACTGCACCCGCCATTCCGCGGGAATGAACCGTGGAAAATTCCGGACTCTTTGTGCAGAATAGGCATATGTAAGGGCTCAAGGGAATGCGCCATCACAACTTTCATAAAAGACTAAAGAGTACTTGTTGCATAAGGTGAATAAATTTACCCAGGATACCGGTGAAGGCAAGGATAAGAATAATGAAAAAGCCATAACGCTCCCAACTGGCCACTACCCGCGCCTGTTTGGGTGGCAGGGAGCAAATCAAGACCTTACTGCCATCCAGGGGGGGGATGGGGATCATATTAAAGATGGCCAGCAGGGAGTTGATATAAATTGACCATTGCAACATAAGGCTTATGGGTTGCAACATAAAGGCTGGAATCATCCCGCTTATGGACGGCAGGATCATAAGGCCCAGAAAACTGACAAGCATGGTCAAAAGATTTGCGCCAGGCCCAGCTAGGGCCACAAGGATCATATCCCGTTTGTAATTTCTAAAATTCCGGGGGTCGACAGGCACCGGTTTTGCCCAGCCAAAACCGATGAGGAAAATGGCAATTGCCCCCAAAGGGTCGAGGTGGGTTAAAGGATTAAAGGTGAGTCTGCCCTGCATTTTTGCGGTTTGGTCACCACAGAGAGAGGCGACGTAACCATGGGAAAATTCATGCACAGTTAAGGCAAAGAGAAAAACAGGGATAAGGATAATGATCTGGTCAAAAGAGAGGCTGAAAAGCATAGTGTAATATCGTTTTTGAAATGGTTTACCCCATTTTACAGGGGGAATAGTTGTTGTAAAAGGGCGATCTCATCTTCCCTGGAAGTGCATTTGCCATCGAGGGTATGGGTGAGAAGTGTCTGGAGCATGGTTTTAAATAATGGCCCCGGAGGATACCCCAGTTTTTTGAGATCGTCTCCCTTTAGTTTTGTTGTTACGCCCGATAATGTGGTGACAAAGGTGGAGATGGCCTGACGGCTGTTTTTGTTCCGACAACCTGCCATGGCGTATAAAATTCCCTCCGGCTGCAGTTTGTTAAGGGCAAAATAGATTAGACTTTGGGGTAAATCCTTCGCCTTGTCCAGTGTCCTAATGGCGCGATCCCCGGCAACCCGTTGCTCGATCAGGGTAATGGTGGCCCGGGGAGGCACGCCAAGATTGTGGCATAAATCCTTAAATAGCGAGGTTTTCAGCCGACACGTCAGGGCAAGCATATACACCATCCACAGGCAACACTCCTCTTCACGGTAGAGGAGTTGATACCAGGATACTGCCTGTTTCGCCTCGTTTAAGGTCTCGACCACCCTCTTGTTGAGTTTAAGTCGTGGGTGGAGAAAGGGCAGAAGCTTAAAATGGTTGAGTCTTTTGATCGGTGGAATTGGGTCATCTTCCATAAGAATATGTGACATCTCGTAATGAAAGCGCCCGCCCATATGGGCGTTGAACAGATTTTTTGCAACCGCAATTTTGACCTGTTTCTCGGTGTGTTTGCCAAGCTCAAAGCCAAACCGTTGTTCAAAACGGATGGCGCGGAAAATCCGGGTGGGATCTTCAACAAAGCTGAGATTATGCAAAATACGGATTGCGTGGTCCTTCAGGTCGTTTTGGCAGTTAAAAAAATCCACCAGAATACCAAAGTTCTGCGGGTTCAGGTGGATTGCCATGGCATTAATGGTAAAATCCCTTCGAAAGAGATCAAGCTTGATGGAGCTTGATTCTACCTTCGGCAAGGCGGCCGGATATTCGTAATATTCAAGCCTGGCAGTAGCCACATCAATTTTACAACCATCCGGCAGGGTCACAACACCGGTATTAAACTTGTCGTGGGTGCGAACTGTTCCGTGTAAATAGCTGGCAAGCTGTCTGGCGAAATGGATACCATCACCCTCCACGACAATATCAATATCAAAGCTGGCAACACCCAGGAGGATATCCCGGACAAAACCACCCACCACAAAGATGGAATAGTCACATTTCTCCCCCACCTCACCAATGGTTTTAAGAAGGGTAACAATGTCCCTGCTTAAAGTTGCAGTGAGTTGCGAGGTTAGATTTCTGACCCGTTCAGCTGAGGGCTGGTTCTGACTATTTTTAAGCCCTGGCATAAGGGCCGGATCGCCCGCCAGCACGTTAAACAGGTCGGTTCTGGTGATGATTCCCACAAGCTCATCGTTTTTCACCACAGGTATGGTTCGTTGGCGGTGGGTGATAATGATATTTTGGATCTCAAGAATGGTGGCATCTGGTGCCAGGGTGCCAAATTCGGTGGTCATATAGTTTGCCACCGGCTCATCACCGAGTTCGAGATAGATTGCTTTAGCCACTTCGCGCCGGGAAATAAGGCCATGGATATGATTGTTGACCATCACCGGCAGTACCGTAATATTATAGCGAATTAAAGTAGCGTGGGCTTTTTTGATGCTAAGCTCAGGCGGGATGGAAATAACCGGAGAACTCATCAGGTGCCTGGCTATAGTGTGGGGGCGGATGGATTTATGGAGTAGAGCCAGGAGTTGCTCTTCCACCTGCATGGCCGACTGCTCCGTTAAGGTAGCTGACGCCGCGGAGGCATGGCCGCCGCCCCCCAAGGCAGTAGCAATCTGGCCGACATTGACCTCCGCCACCCGTGATCTGGCAATCACATAAACCCGGTGCCCCATTCCGGCTACGGCAAAAAGGGCGTCCAGGTTTTCCATGGACATGAGTCTGCGGACGATCAGGGCAAATTCATCGCAATATTCCGGGAGCATGATTTTGGTAATGGTAACCGGCACCGTGTTGATCGTGTAGGTGGTGGCGGATTTAATGAGGTCATGGAGCAGGGCCACCTGCTGACTGGTAAGTTCCTGGTTCATATACTGGGCAACAATATCCAGATTGGCACCCTGCTCCAGTAGCCAGCTTCCGGCAATAAGATCAGCCGGAGTCGTGGTGGCAAAGGTGAAATTGCCGGTATCCTCATAGATTGCCAAGGCCAGGACGGTGGCTTCCTGTTGCGTAATGGCGAGCTCTTTTTTTCGGAAGAGTTGGGTAAAGATAGTGGCCGTGGAGCCGACCTCATGCACCTCTTCAAGTTCGCCTTTAAGGTTGTTTGGGTGGTCAGGATGATGGTCGTACAGGTGAATAACCAGACCTGGGTTATCCAGACACTCCCTGAAAATACCAATTCGGCCGATCTGACGATTGTCCACGACAATCAGCCGGGTTATATCGGCCATGTTGATGGATTTAAGCCGGGTAAACTCAAAGGTGATACCGCTTTCATTTAAAAAACGGCGGACATTCTTTTCCTGGGAGCCGGGGAAGAGCAGTTTTGCCTCAGGGTAGAGTCTGTGAGCTGCCACCATGGATGCCATGCAGTCAAAATCGGCATTTAGGTGGGAGGTTATGACATCCATGTTCAGCCCCGGGGGTGAAATTTTTGATGAATTGCTTTGAGACGATCACTTTCCACATGGGTGTAGATTTGGGTGGTGGCAATATCCGCGTGACCAAGCATCATTTGCACCGCCCGCAGATCGGCGTCTCCGGCCAGAAGGTGGGTGGCAAATGAATGGCGGATCATGTGGGGTGATATTTTTTTAGTAATACCATTATTTACAGCTGTTTGGCTAATGATTTGCCAAAATCTCGCTCGCGTCATGCCGGTTCCCCGATTGGATAAAAAAAAGTGTCGGCTCAGCTCCTTTTTGACCAGCAGGGGGCGACCTTTTTCAAGATAGAGCTGCATGGCGTCCTTGGCGGTTCGGTTAAAGGGCACCAACCGCTCCTTATTGCCCTTACCCAAAACCCTAATGAAGCCTCCTGTGTGGTTGACACTGGTGACTTCCAGGTTGATGAGTTCTGAAACCCGTAGACCGGTCGCATACAGTAGGTTGAGCATGGCATGGTTGCGTAGACCAAGCGGGCTCTTTTCTCCATGGGCAAGCAGGCGA
>JAJRUT010000083.1 GCA_024277655.1 Deltaproteobacteria bacterium
AAAAAAATCTTTTCAGAAGCTACTGAAACCACTGGAAGAATTCATCCACGACGAGGCGTCCGGCGGTATCCTCCTGATGATCTGTGCCATCCTCGCCATGGTCATGGCCAATACTGGCCTTGCCACCATGTATGAGGGGGTACTCAGTACCAGACTCACGGTTGATGTGGGCACCTACACCATCAGTCACTCCATCCACCATTGGATTAACGATGGCCTTATGGCCCTGTTTTTCTTTGTGGTTGGCCTTGAAATAAAACGTGAAATCTTGGTGGGAGAGCTTGCTGAACTCCGGCAGGCGGCCCTACCCATTGGGGCAGCCATTGGTGGCGCAGTCATTCCGGCCCTGGTATTTTATGGCCTCAACAGCAGTGGCGACGCCCTCAACGGCTGGGCCATCCCCATGGCCACCGATATTGCCTTTGCCCTCGGCGTCTTGATCCTGCTGGGTAAGCGCGTACCCAAACCCTTACTCGGTATGCTGCTGGCCATTGCCATTGTCGATGATCTCATTGCCGTGCTGGTTATCGCCTTCTTTTACACCAATACCATTGTCTGGGGGGGACTGCTCATTGTTGGTCTGACCTTTATCCTCCTGGTCCTGTTTAATATTCTCGGCATCCGTAGTCCCATTCCCTACCTCATCGTTGGCGCGGTGATGTGGCTTGGCATGATGGAGTCCGGGGTGCATGCCACCTTAGCCGGTGTCCTCACCGCCCTGACCATCCCCGCTACCTCAAAAACCGTGCCCACCCTATTCAGTGCCAAGGTTCGCACCCTGCTTGGTCGCTTTGACAAAATTCCCGCCACAGACAAAGGCATCATGGATAATACCGAACACCAGGCCGTACTGAGGGGCATGGAAAATAATGTCCGTCTTATGGAGGCTCCCCTGCAACGCTTGGAGCATGGGTTGCACGTCTGGGTGGCCTTTTTGATCCTGCCCATTTTTGCTCTGGCCAATGCTGGCATCCCCATCGAGATCTCCACCCTAGGGGAAACCCTTTCCCACCCCATTACCTTGGGGATCATCCTTGGTCTGGTGGTGGGAAAACTTGTTGGTGTGAGCCTAGCCAGTTTTTTGATCGTCAAGAGCGGAATCAGTCGTCTGCCAGCCGGGGTGACCTTCCACCATATTGGTGGACTGGCCCTGCTGGCCGGTATCGGTTTCACCATGTCCATCTTCATTGGTGAACTGGCCTACACCGGTCAAGATACCTACCTGCTGTATGCCAAGACCGGGATTATTATCGCCTCCTTACTGGCTGGTGGACTGGGGGCAACCTGGCTTTATCTGGCAGGCAATAAGGAAGGGTAACGCTTGCTTTAACAATGAGGAGCCAGCTAAACAGGTTGGCTTTATAAAACATTTTTAGCAGGACAACGGATCAATTAACGTCGAACATCAAACGTCCAGGTAAGCAAAGACTCCGACGTCCAATACTGAATAAGGAGAACCCATGGAGATCCCCGTACTCTCACCAGAAATGATCACCGTCTTTGCCATCCTCGGCATGGTCATTGGCCTCCTCGTCTTTGATCTACTCCGGGTGGATGTGGTTGGTCTGCTGGTCATGACCAGTCTGCCCCTCACCGGCATCCTGACCGGTTCAGAAGCGGTGGCAGGACTTGGCTCCAATGCGGTGGTGGTCCTGATCTGTGTCATGGTACTTGGGGCAGCCCTCAATAAAACGGGGATTGTCGGTAAGATTGCCCAGCACATTGTCAAACTTGCAGGCAAGAGTCAGACCAAGATTGTCAGTCTCCTTGGCATCAGTGCCGCCATCCCGTCTGGCATCATGTCCAATGTGGGGACGGTGGCCCTGATGCTGCCTGCGGCCCTGAAGATCAGTCGCCAGTCAGGGATCGCCGCCTCAAAGATCGTTATGCCCATGGGCTTTTGTGCCAATATGGGCGGTAACCTGAGTCTGGTTGGTTCCACTCCTCTGATTATTTTGAATGATGTCATGGCCGATTGGTGGGTATCCAACTCCCCCTTTGGTGGCGAGGAGTTTGTCCCCCTGGGTCTCTTCTTCATCACCCCCATTGGTATTGCCCTGGTGCTTGGAACCTTGACCTATTTCCTGGTTATTGGTCAACGCTTGCTTCCTCTGCGTAAAGGTAAGGACGAAGGTGGCACGGTGAGTGCGGCCCTGCGCGAGCTGTATGGTGAAGAGGTTGGCAAGGGCACGGAATGTGTTATCCCTGCCGATTTCAAAACCCAGTCCTTAGGAGAGTTGAATCTGCGCGCCAACTTCAAGGGTTCAGCCCTGGCTGTCTGTAGAGCTGATGGCACGGATAAGGTTCTTGCCCCACTGAACACAACCATGCTTCACCCAGGTGACATTATTGTCCTGGCCTGTTGCGAGACCTCCCTGCAAAATATTGTCGACAAGCTCGGTTGGCAAGCACGGGAGAGCTATGAAACCTTCCTCAGCGACTTTGGCCCAGAATTAAGCGGTGTGGTTGAGGCCTTGATCTCCTCGCGCTCCGCCTTCAACGGTCACACCCTGAAGGAGCTGCAACTCCGCAAACTATTTAACCTTAACCCCCTGGCTGTCATGCGGGGCGCCACCATTTATATCAAAGAACTCAGTGATCTGGTGCTGAAACCGGGTGACGCCATCCTCATGCAGGGCAAATGGGATAATTTTCGCAACCTGCAGGACAAAACAGATCTCATCTACACCGAAGATTTACGGGGGGAAGAGGTTCGCTCCAGTAAAGCCGGAGTGGCACTCTTTGCCCTCTCCACCTTTCTCGTGCTGGCCCTTGGTACCGACCTCAGCCTATCCATTGCTGGTCTGGTGACCTTGCTCATCATTGTTATTGGTAATGTCCTGCATATTGATGAGGTGTACCAGTCGGTTGAATGGAAGACCATCTTTTTGGTGGCGGGACTTATCCCCTTGGGTGTGGCCTTTGAAAAAACAGGTGCGGCCGATTATCTGGCCATGAATATCATGGCGCAGATGGATGGCCTGACCACCATCCTCCTCTATCTTATTCTGGCCCTGCTCACCTCCTTTTTTGCCATGTTTGTCTCCAATGTGGGCACCACAGTTCTCCTTGTGCCACTGGCCATGAATATGGCCATGGAGATTGGTGCGGATCCCAAAATCGCTGGCATGGTGGTGGCTGTTGCCTCAATCAACACCTTCATCCTGCCAACCCATCAGGTCAACGCCCTTATCATGCAACCGGGTGGATATAAAACCTCGGACTATATGCGGGTTGGCAGTGGATTAATGCTCCTATTTCTGGTAATTCTTATGGGGATGTTACATTTCTTTTACTAGCACGCCTGTCGTACTTAGAGAATCGTAGCGAAAATTTGAGAAATTGAGACCAGATTTTCAGGTGTTTGAGGCGAAGATCTGGACTATTTAACGAAACACATGGATATATGGGCCAATTTGTCGAATTTGCAGTAGATTTATGTCTAAATAGGACAAGCTCCCAGGAGTTGCAACTATGAAAAAGTCCAGCCTGACTATACTCACACTCTGCCTTCTTATCTTGACAGGATGCGCCACCAAACAGACGGTTCCGCCCCATGAACTTCGCCCCAGAACGACGAAAAACATCCATGATAGTTCCAGCAGGCTAGATGCGGACACCAATATCACCAAGAAACTTGACCGGGCTTATAAGGATTGGGCCGGTGTCCCCCACCGGGATGGCGGTTACTCTAAAGAAGGCATTGACTGCTCAGGCTTTGTCAATCTGGTCTTTAAAGAGTATCTCCACAAAAAAATACCCCGCACCACAAGAAGTCTGGCCGGGTCGGGAAGTAAGATCTCCCAAAAACAGCTTAAACCTGGAGATCTTGTCCTGTTTAAAATACGCCGGGGGGTTAAGCATGTCGGCATATACACCGGCAACGACAATTTTATCCATGCCTCAAAAAGTAAAGGCGTATGGCGCTCTAAACTTGCCCTTACATACTGGCAGGATCATTACTGGCAGAGCAGACGGGTCTTGCCGTAAAAAACTCTAACAAACAGGTTCCTGTTTAACCTTACTTTTAGTACATTACCACCGAGATATAACAGTCCACTTTAAATCCCTTTTCACTCACCCAGGGCACCCTGAATAGACCTATGACCATACACTGTAGCCTGCACCCATCAAAACCAGCCCATTTCCAATGTCATAAATGTGATACCGCCTTTTGTGGCGGCTGCATCGTCCAACGCACCGTGCCCCAGTATGGCATGATGCAAAAGAGCTATTTCTGCCCGTCGTGTAATATCCCGGCAGAACAATTGGAGATTGGCAATTTCATTGAGCCATTCTGGACGAGGATGCCAAAATTCTTTATTTACCCACTCCAGCTCCATGCCATTTTGCTGGTGATGGCCCTAGCCCTCCTCTCAGCCCTTTTCCCCACAACACTCCTCGTCTATCTATTTTGCTTTGTGGTCAGCACCAAGTATGCCTACACCGTTCTAACCACCACCGCCAAGGGGAATCTCAAGGCACCCCAGATGTCAATCGAGTTATTTAACTCCAATGTGTTGCAGGTGTTTAAGCAGTATATCCTCTTTGCAGCCCTTGGTGGAATTGCCACCCTTATAGCAAAATACACCGGCATTGTTGGCATGGGTGCCTTTGGCCTTATCTGTTTTATACTCATGCCGGCAATGTTCATGGTTCTCGTCTCCAGCAACTCGGTTCTTGCGGCCCTAAACCCCATGATTGTCGTACCGATTGTCACCCGTATCGGCTGGCGCTATGCGTTGATGTTTCTCTTCCTGCTCCTCCTGCTCATGGCACCAGCAGCCATTCTTTACCTCGCCCCAGAGAGCCTGCCGGCCGGAGTAGGTGTCTTCCTTGCCACCTTCTTCCAACATTATTACACATTTATCGCTTACAACCTTATGGGCTATGTCCTCCTCCAATACCATGAGGAGATTGGCTTTGATGTTGACTATGACTATTTTATTAAATCATCCCAAACCAAGAAGGAACAGGAACAGGTCCCCACAACCCCTGAGGAAATCCTGACCAACCAAATTAATATTATGGTGAAGAGTGGTCAGCACGAAGAGGCCCTGGCTCTGATTCGTGAAGAATCACGCGGCAAAGAAAATGACGTAGAACTATCAGATAAATACTTTAATCTTTTGAAGATATGTCAGAAAAGAGACTCCTATATCAAGCATGGCCCTTATCATTTGGGCCTTCTTATTAACCAGCATAAAAAGGCCAAGGCCATCAAGGTGTATCAGGAGCTTGCCGACGATAAAGAGATTGAAATACCGGCGAGTTCAGTCTTAACCATTGGCAGATTGTTCTTTGAACGGGGTGAGCATCAAAATGCCAGCAATTGTTATATCAGTTTTATTAAAAGTAATCCCGGCCATGAGAAACTGCCGGACGCCTATTTTCCCCTTATTAAGCTTCTCAATGAACACACCGGGAATAAACCCAAAGCCAAGCAACTGGCCAAGGGTCTTATCAAAACATACCCTGAACACTCCCTCACCCCTGCTGTTGCAAACTATGTCCAAACTATGATGTGAGTAGTTCTTTGGCCTTGCGCCCACAGTTCGTTTCAGAATAATGGGTCTGGAGAATCTGCAAACATTGCTGGGCCTGCTTCTTTTTGTTTTCAGCACGGTACAGCAGGGCAAGATCAAATAGGCAGACAGGCAAACCTAGCAGACGGGGCTGCTGTTTGAGGAGAAGGGAAAGTAGTTTTGCTGCCTTTGCTGTATTCTTAGAATGCAGATAGGCACTGGCAACGGCAAGTAAAATATCCGGCCCAACCTTGGGCCCTGGACATAACTTCATATATTCCTCATAATATTTTTCAATATCCGTACGACCCTTAACATGCGCCAGGTGACCGAGAAGTAAGCCTGCCGTCACCTGAAACGACTTGGCCCGCGGGTTACACTTATCAATATTAAACAGATGGGTGAGGGCAGTCTTGTTGACCGGTCCAAACTCCAGGGCCTGAACCATCTTCTCCCTGGCCTCATCAAGCTTTAACTCGGCAAACAGGTGTAACCCCTCCTCAAGTAAAGCTGGAACAAGGCTTACATGCTCCTCTTCCGCAAGCGCCGCCACGGCCGTATTTTCATTTCGGGCCAAATAGACACCCGCAATAATAGCTCCGGAGACAAGACCGCCAACATGGGCCATATACGCCACATTCGAGCCCTTATCGATATACAGTTGCAAAATCTCCTTACCAAGCCAAAAAGGGAAAAGAAACCAGCCAGGCACCCTGGCATAATCAAAGTAAAAACCAAAGGAGTAAAAGATTTTAATCTTGGCCCGCCCGTAAATAAGACCATACCCCCCCATAAGTCCGGCGATAGCTCCGGATGCACCTATAAGTGGACCTGTTGTGATTGGATAGGCCAGACCAAAGGCCAAACTGGCACAAACCCCGGTAAACAAATAACCCAGCAGATATGCCCGCCGGCCTACACCTATTTCAAGCAAGGCCCCGACAAACCACAGGAACACCATATTCCCCAGAAGATGCATGAAGCCACCATGCAAAAACATACTGGTGAAGAGACCAATATAATTCTTGCGCGCCGGTGAATAACCGTAGCGCCAGGAAAATACCTGCTGGAGATCTGCTTCGAAAACCTGCCTGAGCTCAAACCAGTGTGCAAACCCAGGGTCACCTGGGGCAAGGAGGCTTTGCTCCCTCAAGGCATACTGAAACTTATCATCATCAAGCATATGCCAAAACAACCTGGCGGTCTGTTCGGAGTCCTGCAGATCGACGACAGGCAATTCTTCCCCGACTGAAGCCAGAAACTCCTCATACAGCAGCGACTCAATTTTAAACAAACCGGATGTCTGGGCAAAGGTAAATGCCTCTATGTAGCCATCATCCTCATCGAGCTGAAAACCAAAAAAAATAAAACAGTTCAGCAGGATCAAGGTTAAAGTTACCACAGGAAATTTCTTTTTTAGGCCATCGCTTACAGGTATAACGAGCATAGGCTAGGAGTCCTCATCGCCAAAGGTGTGATTTAACTGCGGAGAAAGAAACTCCCTGGCCTTACGACCACTATTTGTTTCCGGGTAGTGGGCGACAAGAATATGTAAACATTTTTTGGCCTTTTGGGGCTGGGATCCAGCCCGATACATCTGAGCAAGATTAAACAGGCAGGCGGGAAGACCAACATTACCTGGAGCTACTTTAAGTAAAATGGCCAAAATCCTTGAGGCCGATTCTGTTTTACCCGAATGCACATAAGATGTTGCAACTCCAAGGAGAAGATCAGGCAGCACCTTGGCACCGGGGCAGAGCTGCAGATACTCTTCAAAATACTTTTCAATATCACAACGCCTTTTGAGCGTTGAAAAATGACCAAGAACCCTGCTTGCAGTACCATGGAACCGGTCAGAATCAGGCTTTTTCTTATCCAGATCAAACAGATGAATAAGGGCCAAGCAGTTCTCTGGTTCAATCTTCAACACTGCAAGGACAAGTTCGCGCGCCTCGTCACACCGCTCAGCAGCGAGATGAATATCAACCTCCCCAAGTAGCAAATCAACCTTGTCTTGCCCCCTATTCTCAACCACTACAGGCTTATGCGTACCAGCTTGTTGTTTAAGAACAGACCCACAACCAAGACCCACCAGAAGACCGCCGATATGAGCCACATAGGCACCACTTGCCCCGGTAAAACTAACCACCTGCACAAGTTCACTAAGCCCCCAGACAGGGAGTAAAAACCAACCGGGAACCTTGGGGTAATCAAGCGGATATTTCAGAGAATGCACCGCCCGTAAAGTAGAACGACCGTAGATAATACCATATAAACCCATAAGCCCGGCAAGGGCTGCTCCTGAACCAAGCAGGGGCCCTTGGGCAATGGGAAACACTAGACCAAACAGCACACTGCCCACAAATCCTGCCAGTACATAACAACCAAGCCAAAGGCGAGCCAAGCCAATTTCAAGCAAAGAGCCAACAAACCACAGAAGGGTCATATGCACCAGAAGTTGCAAGAAACCAGTATGGAGAAACATGGCTGTCACCAGGGCCGAGTAATTACCCCGCGCTGGAGAATAACCGTGACTCCTGGTAAAACCCCGGTCAAGGTCTGCCGTAAGGATTTGCCGAAGATTAAGCCAGCGATCATAATTTTTATCCGCCGGAGTAATCAGTTGCCCGCTTAACAGCTTATGCTGAAACAGATCATCGGCCAACATATAGTCAAAGAATGCCAGCGAGTTCTGTTCATCCTGGAACTCGGGCGGCAACGTGCGATTCTCCGTTTTAAGAAAGGTTTTGTACGCTGTAGCTTCCATCCGTAGCAGGCCTGAGGCAAAAGCAAAGGCCTGGGCATCGGAATATCCCTCTTCCTCCCCCCCTTGAAAACAAAAAAAGACAAGGCAACTGAGGAGAATAAGACCGATGGTAATCAGAGGAATTTCCGGTGAGTCTTTATCAAGGGGGATAACCAGCATTATTGTCAGCTTTGCCTAGTTTTTTCTACGCCCTACAGGTCTTTTACGCCAGCCATCAAACATATGGACAAGGGCCATGAGGGGATGATGCCAAACCATTATTGGCCCAACACTGCGCATAATTTCACAAATACGCTGACGCATTGGTAGTTTATAACAATGAACCTCACATTGTCCACAGGCCGTTTTCCCCGCCTGAAAAGGGCATAACTGCAATCTCTTTTGACTGTACTCATGTAGCTCCTGACACTCTCCACACAGCCCACTAACCGTGACATGCCGCTTTCGACAATAGAGGCGGATCATCGCTTGCAGGGTCAGGCGCTCCCGCGTCATCCTATCAGTAAAAAAAGAGTTCAAGGTTTACACTTTAGCCTTTGTCGTTTATGGATTGTCTGGCAATATCAGGGAGGGAGACCCCATCCACCTGTTACAGGCAAATTTAACTATAAACTACGTGCCAACTTAAAAACATTATTTTTTTCTTTAATCCCAGATAGTTCCATGAAAATACTTCTAATAAACCCGCCAAACTCCGGACGTTCCATCCCGGAAGAAGAGTATGGTATCGACAGTCTGAAACCAATCTTCCGGGGGGAACCACTGGCCCTAGAGGTTCTGGCCGGGAATCTTACCGGCCATGAAGTTATGATCCTTGATCTTAAGGTGGAACCAGAGCAACTAGGCCAAACCCTCACCGACTTTGGACCTGGCCTTGTTGGTATTACTGGTATGACCTGTGAAGCCAATGCGATGCTGGCCATTTCAGAGACCGTAAAGAATCACCGGCAGGATATTATCGTTGTGGTGGGGGGAATCCATGCCTCCATGGCTGGCGATTTTTTCAATCGGGCGTCCATTGATTATATTGTCAGGGGCATTGCTAAAGCCAGCCTGCGCCTTCTTGTGGACTCCATCGAAGCAGGAAAAACCACGGCAGCACTTCCAGGTATAGCCCGAACCGCACCGGGTAAAAAACTCACTTTCCCGCCCAAAAAATACAGCACCCTTGATTTGGTTGAGGCACAACCTCCCCGTTATGATCTTGTCGAGCGCTACCGCGACTCCTACACCTTAACCAGTCTCGATCTGAATATGGGCTTTGTCGCCACCGCCTTCGGCTGTCCGTTTCGCTGTAATTTCTGTTGTATCCGCAGCCTGACAGACGGCAAATATCTGCACCACACCGTGGAATCAGTGCTGCGTGACATAAAACTCCTCGGCGACATTCCGGTAATTCGCCTGCTTGATGCCAACACATTTGGCAGTATCAACCAGGCTACAACTTTATGCACCGCCATTAAAAAGTCCGGAATCAATAAGCAATTTTTGGCCGATGTCCGCTCCGACACCGTGGTTAATCATCCGCAACTGATGCAGGCCTGGCATGAGGCGGGGCTCCGCGCTGTTATTATCGGCTTTGAAGAGATCAGTGACACAGGGCTAAGGGGGATGAACAAGGCCAACAAGGTGGCAACCAACACACGGGCCATTGAGATCCTGCATGAGATAGGCATCACCATTGTTGGTGATTTCATCATATCCCCATGGTATAAAGAAGCTGATTTGATGCCCTGGAACGCTACATTAATAGTCATGCCATTGATTTACCCATGATTACGGTACTCACACCTCTACCAGGAACCCAGCTTTACCAGGAATATCAGACCAAAATCACCATTGACAATCTCGACTACTACACCTTAACCAACGCCGTTATGAAAACCAGGCTAAAACCAAACCGGTTCTATCAGCGGTATGCCCAACTTCTCGCCGATGGGCATCGGGGCGCAAAGCTTTAAATGAATGTATTTATAACCGACATAGCCGTATTTCTGCCGGGAGATCCCGTTGGTAACGATGCTATTGAGCAGATTCTCGGTATGGTGGACAGCCTGCCCTCACGCACAAAAAAGATCATCCTGCGCAATAACGGCATCAAGCAACGCTACTACGCCAGCGACCCGCAAACAGGCCAATCCACCCACACCAATGCCGAGCTTGTGGCCACGGCAATTCGCGCACTCTGCGCGAGAACAACCAAGCTCACCGACATTAAACTTTTGGCCTGCGGAACCTCCACACCGGATCAGCTTCTGCCTGGGCATGGGGTTATGGTACATGGCGAGCTTGCTGAAAGTAGCCCCATGGAAGTTATGACCACCTCAGGCATCTGCCTTGCTGGAGTTACTGCCTTAAAATATGTATGTATGGCTGTGGCTTCCGGCTGTTGCACCAATGGCGTTGCCACAAGCTCGGAACTTGTTTCAAGCTTTTTGAAAGGCAGGATGTTTAGTGGGAGCGACAAGCAGAACCCCGATCTCGACAAACACCCCCACCTCGGTTTTCAGGCCGATTTTCTGCGCTGGATGCTATCAGATGGCGCCGCCGCCTGCCTGGTGGAACCAAGCCCACGCCTAAATCAGCTCAATTTAAAAGTCGAGTGGATCGACATCCTCTCCCAGGCCCACCACCTGGAACCCTGCATGTACGCCGGTGCCAGCAAACAGGAAGACGGCACCCTGCTCGGCTGGCGGGAATGTGAAGATTTACGCCAGGCTGCCCTGACCGATGTGTTCCCGATCAAACAAGATGCCAAACTTCTCAATTCAACGATTATTGATGTTATTATTGATAAAACCCTGATTCCAATAGCCAGCAAATATGGACTGAAAGCAGATGAAATAACCTGGTTTCTGCCCCATTACTCCTCACATTATTTTCGCGATAAGGTATTTCAACGCATGGAGGAACTGGGTTTCACCATCCCCTTCGAACGCTGGTTCAGCAATCTCACCACCAAAGGCAATACCGGTTCCGCCTCAATATTTATTATGCTGGAGGAGTTACTCCATTCAGAAAAACTGCACAGAGGCGACACCATCCTCTGTATGGTGCCGGAATCTGGTCGTTTTTCCTGCGGATATATGTATTTTACGGTGGAGTGAGAAAAGCGAAATGCCTGGCCCTTTCGAGCAGTGTAGCTGCGAGGATCCGGCAGATAGGCACCAAAACTTCACCGTAGACGCAGAGGTCGCAAAGAATAATCAAAACATTGGCGTCTCTACTGAGTGGTATTCAAACACCCAACCTGCCGCCTATGAATTTTCGCGGATATACTCCGCAAGGGTTGCAAGGCTCACTAAAATCTCGCGACTGGTCTCCTCTGAGCCAATCCGCACTCCGTATTCCGTCTGGATCATCACAACAATTTCCATGGCATCAAGGGAATCCAAACCCAGGACAGACTCGGGGCCGATAAGGGGCGCACCCTTATCAACTACGGTGCAATCAATACCTTTAACCCGACAGACATCACAGATCTGCCGACATACTTCCTGTTCCAGATTTTTCATATTTCTCGTATCTTCTTTATTCTCACTCAATCAAAGCCGCCAAGATCTTATCCCAGGTGGCGCAAAATATCCTTGAACAACTGCTCTTCCCTATCAGCACAAGTACAAATCAACCGGGCACAGCTAACAAAAGAATCACCATCCCGCCGCCGCTCCTTACAGATTCTCGCGGCCATAGCGGCAAACAGACGCCACTTATCGCCAATTTCAGTGAGCCGGGCCGAAAACTCTCCCATACAAGGGTCATCAAGGACACCCTGACATTCCTGCAGAAAAGCGGCGTAAAGCAGGCGAAAACCAGCACCACCCGTACCGATCTCCTCCTGCATACGAATCACCTGCCCCAAATGCAAAAGGGCATTCCTGTCACCAAGCCGTGCCGGCCATTTGCCAAGACGACCGGCAAGAAAACGCATACCACGAGTGCCAATCAGAAAAAAAGGTACCCCACTCATCTGCTTTGCCACATATCTGAGACTCGTACAAGCCGCCTCCGCGAGGGGCAACGTTGCCGGAACCTTGGCAAAAAAGTAGAGCTTTCCCTTGGGAGCAAGGGCCCCCTGGGCAAAACGGGCCACCTGTAAATCAGCCTGGGATATGGTGGTGGCAAATGGCATCACCGGGTCACTGATCTTATATTCGTCCCCAGCACGGCCATAGACCACCAGATTATGGGCATTAAAATGAAAACGATAGGCCCTGGGAATATACGGCAACCAGAAGATGCCGGTTTGTAATCCCACCGGAATACCGCGCTCTAGAAGCTCATCCAACGCCAGCATCGCTTTATGGGGGTCTTTAAATTGCCGCATCCGCAGATCAAGACCAAGACCACGGGCAACCTGCTTGAGCAAGCGCCCCGGTGTGGCACGGTAGGTGATAAGTGGCAGTTTATTTAAACGAATAAAAGGCGCGTAGGCAAAAAAAAGCCCCTGCCCCAAACCAAAGGCCATGGGTTCAGAAATATCAAGCCCATGGAATTTGAGCAAATTCGCCAGCACCCCTGACTCGCAATGGGCCGTTTGTTCGTGGCAGAACTCAACCATTACCACCCTCCCCCAGAGGGTCAGAGGGCAGATGCTCCAGTTCCGCTACAGTAATTTTAAATATCTCCGCATATTTTGCTTTGACGGCAGGCTTGAGCCCGGCAAAAACCCTAGGGGCTAAATGCCGCTTCACCCGCCACCTAAAAAAACCGGCATACCGGGCAAGAAGCGCGACGTCCATCTGGTTTACCACCATATAATAGGCCAGAACACTGACCCTGCCACAGTTCACCTCAGCCAGAGTTTCCCGCAGGCCCGCATTAATTTCCTGCCAAGCCAAGCCATTTGCCACATTCACCGGCTCCCAGCCCCGCGACCCCACCCTCACATAACGACCATCATCCTCGGTGGCGTAACTCACCACCTGAATATCTTCGCTAATACCAGTATCTTGTGGAACATCTGAAATTTTCATATCTTTAAGTTCCAGGTCTAATTCAGGTTATATTCGCCCCAACACTTTGCCCAGCAAGCCATTCTTATAATCAAAAAAAGCAATTAGACCAAGCCCAGAAACATAATTTATAAACTGAACAGGGGGGAGATAAAGCAAAGAAAAAAGATGACGGAGTGCTGGAAGTATTGGCGTTGCTTTTTTAGAAATGCCATGCTAAATAGGACAGCTTAAATACACCGTGCGCCAATAGCTCAGCTGGATAGAGCAACGGCCTTCTAAGCCGTAGGTCGCAGGTTCGAATCCTGCTTGGCGCACCATAAAACAACGGCACTTTAAATATTTACAAAACAATATTTAAAGTGCCAATTTTTTGAAATTTCTTTTCCCCACACCACAGTGTCCCACAATTGTCCCAAACAATAACTTGTTATCACCTGAACTAGCAGAAGTTATCAGTGTGCGGTGTCCCATTTTTCAATTTCTTCAAATATTTGACTTATAGGACGCCGAATATAATGCAAGTCCTTTATGGATCTATTCTATAATCACCAGATAACTCCGTTACGGCCTGACTATACTCTTGACAGACCTGAATATTTTGCTCCCAGACACCTCCTTTCTGAGGAGATGAAAAATCCAAGACGGGTGATGCGTAGCGACACATAGCGGGGCTAACGGCCCCGAAATCTACTCGTAGCAAGTAGACCCACCCATGCTGTCGATGATGGGGCAGTACGCAAAAAAAAGGCCTGAGAAAATGCGATGAAATGCCCCATGATTATGACACCCATAAATTCATGCTGCACCATCATAGACAACCCAACGCGGGCCGGGAAAGTGATTGGTCTGGATGCCGATTCCCGCGTTTTTCCTCTTAATTTCTTCGCAGTGGTAGCATAAGCGGTACATGAAATGAGCTGCGACAGTGGGCAAGCCCTATACCACCTACGCATGGCAAGAGAACTTGCTGTGTGGTTTCACAAATCTTACGGCAAACACCCTGAACATATCTCTACGATCATCAGAATAGTCTAACCCAACTCATGACTCGCCTATTTACAGAAGCAGAAGAACGAGAAGAATCAGATCATGGTGAAATGCTTCAACGTGTGGTATCTATCCAAGACATGCTCCTTCACTAGGAGTCAAGGGCGTGAAGGATTGGTTAATGGCCGCAGAACGACCGTAAAGGACTACGAGAAGAAATATAATAAGGTGATAATATGAAACTCAAATAGATCGAAATAAGACACAGTGCCCATGACTTCCATCCCCACACAGGAAACCCTCACCTGCGAGTTCAAAAGTGACCGGAAATGCCTCTCTGACCACGACCTGCTAGAAGCCGTGATCTGTCTGGCCAACACCGATGGTGGAGAACTCTATCTCGGCGTTGAGGATGATGGCACTGTCACGGGTCTCCATAAAAATCATCTGGATCTGCAAAACCTCCCTGCCCTGATTAGCAATCGTACTGTTCCCGCTTTGGCTGTGCAGGTGAGTCTCCTCACCGCGCATGACCTGCCCATTGCCCGGATCACCATCCCCAAAGTAGTCAATGCCGTGGCCACCAGTGACGGCACCTCCAAAAGGCGGCGGCTGGATGTCAATGGTAGGCCTGAATGCGTGCCGTTTTTTCACCATGAGGTCTCTTCACGGCATGCCAACTTTGGCCTGCTGGATATGAGTGCCAATTCTGTTCCCGGTGCCACAATGGCAGACCTTGACCCCATTGAACGAGCCAGACTGCGGCAGTTTATCACGCGTTATAATGGCGACCAGGCGCTGTTGGAATTAGAGGATGATGCCCTGGATGGAGCATTAGGGCTTACTATCCGGCAAGGAAGTGATGTTGTCCCCAGCCTCTGTGGTCTCCTTCTTATTGGTCATCAGGAAGCCCTGCGTCGTCTGGTGCCAACCCATGAAATCGCCTTTCAGGTGCTGGAAGATGAAGAAGTTCGTCTCAATGAGTTCAGTAGAGCCCCCATTTTACAAAACATGGAATGGCTAGAGACCCTATTCAAACCCCTAAACCCTGAAAAAGAGTTCCAAGCCGGTCTCTTCCGCGTCCCTGTCCCCAAGGTGGATAGTCGAGCTTACCGGGAGGCTCTCGCTAACAGTATTACCCATCGTGATTACAGTAAACGGGGTGCAATCCATATTCGTCTGGAAACAGATGCCTTAGTCATCAGTAACCCCGGAGGATTAGTGGAAGGTGTCACCCTGAATAACCTGCTGACCACAGAACCCCGCCCGAGAAATCCGGCTCTGGCAGATGCATTAAAGCGTATTGGCTTAGTGGAAAGGACAGGCCGGGGCGTTGACCTTATCTATAGGGGGCTCCTGCGCTATGGTCGCTCCCGACCAGATTACAGTCGTACTGACAACCATTCAGTCATCCTACGCCTCAGTATGGCCGAAGCCGACATAGCCTTCCTAAGGCTGGTGCTGGAGGAAGAAAATCGCCGTGGCAAACCCCTGCCACTATATTCTCTGATTGCCCTCTCCATGTTCCGCGAACAAAAACGCCTCACCAGCAGCCAACTTGCCCAAGGTATCCAGCAAGATAAAAAACGGGCAACCCACACCCTGGAAGAACTCTTGGAGGCTGGCCTTGTCCAGTCCCACGGCACAGGCAAAGGTCGCAGCTACACCCTCTCCCCTAAGGTCTACAAAACCATCGGCAAAGAGGTGGAGTACACCCGTCAGGTCGGCTTTGACAAGTTGCAGCAGGAACAAATGGTGCTTAATTACGCACGACAACACGGCAGAATAACCCGCCAGAATGCTATGGAACTTTGTCGCCTAACAAAAGATCAGGCCTACCAGATGCTAAAGAAACTATCTGCCGCTGGTAAACTGGTAAAACAAGGAAGGGGGAAGGCAACTTATTATGTTGCTGTTTAAAAAAAGCAATCTTACACATAATACGTGTATTTCACGTGTAATACGTGTATTTCACGCATATAAATAGAATTCATGAAGTTCTGAACAGAGGTAGTTTAGGGCGAAAGTGGGATAGCCTAGGGAAAATCAACCCAACCGTGAAACAAGATCCTCAGCTCGCAGATGAGTATAGCGATGCAAACTCCTCAGATCTTTATGTCCAGTAATACTGGCAACCTCCATTATATTAAAACCTTTTTCAAACAGACGACTAGTGGCCTCATGGCGAAGATCGTGGAACTTGAAGTCTGGGAGGTAAACAATATGGTTACCATCCTTACGCTTACTGTCCCTGACCCTGAACTGATATGGACCTCTTTTCTCGATTGTTGCCATAGTAATGATTCCCTCGCAGGTGTCCCTCAATTGTCCAAAAAAAGAAAATAAACCCTACACTATCACGATATTTCAGTAAGATAAAAAGATAACCGCTCGACCCTCTAAGCCGTAGGTCGCAGGTTCGAACCCTACCTGGCGCACCATCGATATTTCAAGGAGATAGATCAGATTCTATCTCCTTTTTTTATGCCTAAATTTTTTTTTGGGGGGAGTAATTTTTGAAAGCTGTTTGACAGAAGATGAGTCATATCCCTGTGCAACATTGTAATTCTTTCTACTTCAGAGTAATTACGTAATAAAATGGAAAATTTACAATCATTACACCAAGGTTCACAATGCGATTCGGTTCTTACACAATTACCTGCCAATTTGAGTCTTCGGCTTCTTTAGCCAGATTTAAAGGTTCAGCCCTTCGCGGTGCTTTTGGCTATGCTCTACGTAAAGTCTGCTGTGCCCAAAGATTACAGAACTGCGGACAATGTCTACTGGCAGGCACCTGTGCTTATTCTTATATTTTTGAAACCCATAAAGACCCAGCGGCATTAGCAAAGATGAGTAGTCGGCCGCATCCTTACGTTCTGCACCCCCAGAATGACGGTAAAAATGAGTTCCAGACCGGAGATCAATTCACCTTTGACCTTTTACTTTTTGGCGACAAAGCCGTCGGTATGCTGCCGTATATTGTTTATGCCCTTCTGCAGATGGGAGAATCAGGCCTTGGCAGGGGAAACAAGTCAGGAGCCGGTCGCTTCACCCTAAAGGCTGTGCATCATGGTACAGAGCAGATTTATGACAGTAACCACAAGGAGTTTAATCACACCGGAGATATACCATTTTTACAGGTTCACCCCGAATCCTCACCGTGCTCGACCCTCATCATAAAGCTACTCTCACCACTGCGGATGAAACATAACCAGAAGTTTGTTAAAAATCTGGACTTTCAGACCCTGATCCGTGGGGCATTACGCCGTGTTTCATCCCTGGAGGACGCCTATGGCGAAGGGTATCCCGACTTTGATTATAAGGGGCTCATCACGCGTGCGGCAGAGATAAGGTCAGAATTAGGCCAAACACAGTGGCAGGAGACAGTCAGGTACTCAAATCGTCAAAACCAAAAAATGAATTTTGGCGGGATTATGGGGTCTGCCATTTATAAAGGAAATATCGGCGAATTTATGCCAATATTGCGTTACTGTGCCGCAACCCATCTGGGTAAACAGACGGCCTTTGGACTGGGTAAAATCAGCCTGGAACCACAGCCATGAGAAATGTACTTTTGGCTGTATCCGGGCTTTCTCCCCAGGTCATCACTGAAACATTATACGCCCTGTTCAGCGCGGGTCGGCCCGTACATGAAATTCAGATTATCACCACCAGAGCAGGCAGAGATCAGCTTCTACAAACATTACTGGCCCCCCGTGGCCCCTTTGATAATTTCCTGGACGACTACAACATCCCCCGCAAAACAATCCTCTTCTCGGCGGACACCATTCATGTTGTGTGTGACGATCAAGGCTGCCCCCTCCCGGATATTACCGATGCAGACAGCAATGAAGCTCTCCTGAAACTATGTCTTGAGCGAACTTTTCACCTCACGAATAAGCCAGACCAGGCTATATTTTTTCTCATTGCCGGGGGACGTAAAACCATGTCCGCCTGCCTCACCTCTGCCGCTCAGTTTTATGGTCGTCCCCAGGATCGAGTGTACCATGTCCTGGTAACCCCAGAATTCGAGTCATGTCGTGATTTTTGGTATCCACCTCCAGAGCCACAGGAAATAGAAGTCATCAGTCAGAGTGGTTTACCATGTCGAATGTCCACAAGTCTAGCAAAGATCCAATTGATAGATATGCCCTTTGTTTCCATGCGGGATCAGTTAGCTGGCAACATGCTCCAAGAGGTACAACGCCCGGCAACATTATTATCTGCCATGATTTGCGATCAAAAGCCCATATTTACCGTAAATATTGCTGAGAGCAAATTACTTTATGGCGACTTGCAGCTCGATATTCATCCGGGCTACCTTGCTCTTTATGGCTGGTTTGCCGAGAGAAAAAAACATTGTGCCCTGGCACATTCCTGCCGATCCTGCTGTGAGTGTTTTGTTGCGGTGGATGAAGTTTTAGCAGATTGTGATGGTATTCTCAAAATCTACAATACCATCCATGGGGCAAGACTTGCCAGTGAGATGTCTGACAGCGGGATCATCAATTTAACCTGTGAGAATTTCCATAGTTATAAATCAAAGTTGAAACGATGTATCGAGAACGGTTTTGGCTCAATCCTCGCCCAACAACTTGTCATTACCTCCCACGGGAATAGACCAGACACCAAATATGGGATTCCTCTGGATAAGAAAAGGATGAGGATAATATGGTAAAAACTCAGCATCTCAGTCTGGTTACCGCCCTTGGCACATTCCCTGATCTTGTTCTGGAACTCCTCGACTTCTTTGATCGCAGCAAAGATTTTGCCTATCCAAAATCAACCCGCAAGGTACGCCAAAAGTTTACCGGCTCAGCCCTGACAGATGTTTATCTGCTCTGCACGGCTTCTGAAAAAATAACCTCTGTCTTTGCCCAACTACAAGAGACGGTTAAACGGGAATTTTCGGGGATAACACTCCACAAGGTTTCCCTGCCAATGGCGGATATTGCCAGCAGCGAGGATGATTCCCGTATGCAACAGGTGGTGGAAGAACTGTTGCAAAACCTGCGGGGAGCCAGCACCATTATCTCGTCAGCCGGTCGCAAGACCTTAACCCAGCGCCTTATGGAATCGGCCACCAAATTCGGCTGCCTGGGCTACCTGAGCATTATCGGCTCGGACGGAGTCAAAAGGCAAGATTACAGTAAACTTTCTGCAATCTGGACACCATCCCACCAGATATTGCAGGAAAACTGGCAGCGTAGTCAGGAGTTAAACAAAACCGGAATTGGCAGCTCCTTTCGCAGTATGGCCGTGCTACCCCTGATGATACAAAAACAGCTACGCCATGACAAGATAGGGGTCTCTCCGGCAACAAAAGAGCAAGACCTGCAATGGCTAAAAAAATTACCAAAGGCCGATCTTCACTGCCATCTGGGCGGTTGTCAGGATGAAAAACTATTAAAAAAATTGGCCAAACAACTCCTGCGCGACCTACAGGTTACCGACCAGCAACAAAGCGACATTCTCAATTCTTTTTGTCAAAAACTGCATATCGACCAGATTACCGCTGAAAAACTTCGCAACCTGAGCACCCCCCCCCCGCTTCACTGCCTTAACAATCTGTATTATCTTTTTAAAGGCAGAAAGGAGGGAAAACATCTGCTGGCTGCTGTCCTGATCGCTGAACTTGCCGAAAACACCCTGCGTCACCTGAGCCGAGACGGCAGAATCAAAGACAACAACGAAATAGACTGGCCCAAACGAAACGAAAACTCCCTAGACTGGTATATGGCCTGCGGTGATCTGGGCGGTTCCACCCTATTGCAATCGGCTAGGACCCTTCGCCTAGCTCTGCATCAGCTGATGGCCGATTCCCTGGCAGAAAATGTCAAATATCTGGAGGTTCGCTGCTCGCCGGGTAATTACACCAAGGCGGGGCTACTCACCCTTAATCAGGCAATGGATGCCCTTCTGGCCGAAGCCCAGGATTTTATGGCAGCAAACAAAGGCTTTCAGGTCAACCTGCTCATCATGGCCACCCGCCATAAATCAAAGACCGAAATGGCAAGTCATGTGGCCGCTGCCATCCTGTATGGCAAAACAGGTAAAAAAGCCTCACCCAGGGTCGCGGGCTTTGATCTGGCCGGTCAAGAGCAGGATTATGAACCCACCCTGTTTCAAGATGAATTCATGCCCCTGCACCGTCATTTTATGAATATTACCATCCATGCCGGTGAGATGACCGATGAAGAAAAAATCTGGCAGGCCATTTATCTCCTCCATGCCAAACGCATTGGTCACGGCTTAAAACTTGTCGATAACCCGCAAATGATGGCGTTTATCCGCGACTATGGCCTGTCTCTGGAGATGTGTCCATCATCGAATAACCAGACAAACTCCTTCCCAACCTTTCCCGACCCCAGCCAGCAGCAAGCGGTTTATCCCCTGCAAAAATACCTGAACCACGGGATCGAGGTAACCATCAATACCGACAATCGCTATATTTCTGCCACCACCATGAGTAATGAATATTGGCAGGCCGCCGCCATGAGCCCCGGCGGTTTGTCAAAATGGCAGACTTTAAAACTGCTCAGGTCATCCTTTCAGGCCGCATTTCTGCCCAAAGATGCCAAGGATAAATTACTAAAAGAAATTGATGATGAAATCTTCACACTCTTACTTAACGAGTATTTCGGAGATCACCAGCATAGGAAAACAAAGCATGGAAAAAGTATTCTGCATATCAAGAATAGATATTGAAAAGGTAAGCAGCACCCCATTACACCAGGGCTTTCTGACAAAACCCGCCCTGAAAACCATGCTTAACCTGCCCCATCATTTTATCAGCCGCCCAGAGGCGGAAAACGGCCCTGCCTTTAAGCAGATCATCCCCTATCAATTATTCTGCTGTGAAAACCGTTATTTTGTCTTCAGGCGCGGAGCCAAAGTAGGTGAAAAAAGGCTGTCCGGTCGCCTTTCTCTAGGGATTGGTGGGCATATTAATGATCTTGATGTCTCTGGCAAACGATTGTCCGTGGCGGATTTCAACCAAGCTCTCATCCGAGAACGGGAAGAGGAACTGCTTTGCCCTACCAACACCCCCCCAACCTTTAAAGGCTGGATCAATGATGATTCCGATGCTGTTGGTAAGGTGCATCTGGGCGCAGTCTACCTCTGTCAGATCAGCAACCAGACCGATATCAGCATCCGCCCAAACGGTGAAGACCTGCATGGCATTGGCTGGCTCTCAAAGGAGGAGATTCTGGCCCGCAAAGACGAATTTGAAAAATGGTCAGTGCTGGCATTAAATTGCTGAAATCAATGGCACAGATGAATATATATTCACCTTTTTACTGAATTCACTTCACCAGTATGCTATGTTGCAACATTGCAAGACTGGATTTAACCACCTGGCAATCGTTACTTTGGGCTAAATATTTCAAGAAGATTTTAATAACAAATCATGAGGCTAGGCATATATGGGAATCAATATTGCCAGATTTTATAAACAGGAACAGTGGCAGCTTGACTGTGAAATTATCACCCCCATGTTTCTTGGCAACAGTGACCAGGAAGCCGAATTGCGGGCTGCCCCGTTTAAGGGGTTATTACGCTACTGGTGGCGGGTGGCCCAAGGCCAAAATTTTGCCGCTGAAAACTACCAAGGTCTTCTACAACAGGAAAATGAGATTTTTGGTAGTGCCGATGATAAGGGTGGCAAAAGTCATGTTGCCATTTCTGTGACAACACCGGAACTGTTATCCCCTTCAAAAGACGCCTTTAAAAATACAGGCAAGATCGACCACCCGGAATGTGAAAAATCGCACCACAAAACTGACCCCTTAAATTATCTTGCCGGGATGGGACTTATTCATTTCAGAAATGGCATACTCCATAGTTACCTAAGGCCTGGTGGCAAGTTTACCCTTAAAATAACAGCTAGTGAACAAATGGCACCTAGTGTGCAAAAAAGTATCGAGTTACTTAATACCTTTGGAGCAATCGGCAGTCGAAGTCGTAATGGTTGGGGCTGCTTTTCGTCTAATGGTTTATCCTCAACAGCAGATGTCCATATTGTTGATTTCCGAAAAACCTTTGACCGTGACTACCCCCATTGTCTCGGTCAAGATGAAAATGGCCCTTTATTCTGGCAAACGAAAAAGAATCAATCATCATGGGAATATTGCATGAAGGATTTGGCCGAAGCTTATATTGCCATCCGTGCAGGTGATACAAAAAAGCAAATACAAAAACTGGAAGTAAACAGCGGAAATCCTCCCGACCGCCATGTTCTGGGATATCCTGTAACAAATCACTCTGTAAACCGCTGGGGCAAAACAGCACGCCACGGCTCAGCCCTAAGGCTTCTGGTTCGTAAGGAAGATAATGGCTATCGCGGTTATTTCCTTCATTTACCCCATCTTTTCAGTAATAAAATGTGGCCTAATGGTAAAGATAGGCAAATCAAAATATGGCAGCAGGTACATCAGAATCTCGATAGACTCTGCAACCGTGTTCCACTTCAGGGGGTACAGGCATGAGCATACATTTTTCCCAGAATACTGCCTATTGGCTCCATAAGACCAAGGCCTTCCTCCACGACCCACCAGACAAAGCCATCCATATCCCAGGCCATGAAGAACGAACCAATGATCTCCTTGCTGCCTTGGGAATCAACTCCTCCCTAAGTAAAGACGAATATCAACAGGCCGATATCATCGCCTCTGGTATGGACCGCAGTAATCTTCCCGGTTATAATCCAAAGGATGAAACAAGAAACGGGGCAATTAATTTCAGCGAATCCCCCCAGCTTACCCACCCGACAGGTAGTGGTGAGGCCATCAAAATTGAGTTGCCAGAACTATTCGCCAGCCCGAAGGATGCCGTTACAGAAACAACCCGTGCCATTCAGGAGCTGTTAAAGGCCGATCTTGGTGATAATGCCGACAATATCGGCCAGGGATTATCAGAAAATAAAAAATACAAGGGCAAAGAAGAAAAATTCAGCCCGGCTCGTTTCCATTACCTGTTTTTTATGTTGCGCCGTCGCCTGTCTCAGGAGAATATCGCAGGTCTTGGCGGTCTCTGGCATCGTCTCCCTGCTGACACCAGAATGCCGGACCACTCTATCTGGCAACATTGCGGCCTGGTCGCGGCCCTGGCCTCCTGCCAAAACCTGTCAGCCACAAGACAGGCAAGCCTTATGGTTTACAGCTTATCGCCGGTGCAGGATTTTGTTGGCCGGGCTCGAAAACTGCGTGATTACTGGTCTGGCTCGGTACTGCTTTCCTGGCTGGCCTTTGAAGGGATCAAAGCGGTTATGGGCCACCTTGGTGCCGATCATATCATCTACCCAAGTCTCCACGATCAGCCCCTGGTGGATGACCTTCTGCAAGATATTATGGATGATCAACCTGACTGGTTTAATGATCAGCACAAGGATCATACCATTGCCTCTTTTCCCAACAAGTTTACCTGCCTTGTTCCGGCCGGGCAGGAAGAGGAAATTGCCGAAGTGATCAAAAAACAGATCAACACCGCCTGGCAACAACTGGCCGATGCCACCCACGCCCTGCTTTGTGACAAGATCAGTACGGTACAAAACGACCCGCATATCAAGGAACAGTTTCAGCGCCAACTTGGCAGTTATTGGCAGCAGCAATGGGCTGCGGTTCCCCTTGTCAAGGGGGAAGATCAGGACATTATCAGCAATCTGCTCCACAAAGATTCACAGGAAACTGCCTTTGGCTTCTGGAAAGATTCGTTAAAATTTTATAAAGATAATTCCGGCGAGGGTCAGCTCTACAGCGTCAGCCACCAGTTAAGTCAGGCTCTACTGGCCGCAGGCAAGGCCTGTCAGGAGGACAACCGCGCCCAGGAGCAAGGCATTAAATGTGATCTCTTTGGTGAATTTGAAATCATCCATTACCAGCACAAACAGGGGGACAACCAAAACCCCAAGCCCTCAGAAGACCCTTTCTGGCAGGATATACGCAACAAATTCCCGACGGATTTTGGCAACAACGAACGACTCTGTAGCCTGGCCCTGGTCAAGAGGTTAGCCTCCAGAGTTTGTAAAAAAATGGCAAACCACCCCCTTCAAAAG
Source organism: Deltaproteobacteria bacterium (assembly GCA_024277655.1). Classification (GTDB taxonomy): domain Bacteria; phylum Desulfobacterota; class Desulfobulbia; order Desulfobulbales; family SURF-16; genus JAJRUT01. The sequence goes on from JAJRUT010000083.1 coordinate 24,292, forward strand.
ATGTTCAAAAAGGCGGATAGCTTTCCATCCACCACCGAAATGGCCCTATCAGGCTGGTTTCAGGAAATTTCAGTAAAGGCCAGAAAGGACAAGGCGTTTGCTGAAAAACTGGCAGATTTTAGCTGGGCAAACAACCCCAGAAAGGCCCGCCGAAAAATCTCCGAATCCTTCCATGACAATGCCGAGCCAGAACAAACCAAAGATAATATAACAGCAAAAAAACTGTTCAAACTACACAAGGTACAAGATTATCATAAATATTACGGCATTCTGATGATGGATGGCGACAGGATGGGTAAGCTCATCAATGGTGAGACCATTGCCGCCACCTGGCAATCGGTACTCCACCCTGATCTTGCCAAAAAACTGCAAACCAATTTTGATCAAAAATACAAAAAATTCTGGAAGGACAAATTACCCCAAAAACGCCTTGTTTCACCGGCGACCCATGCCGCCATCTCTGAGGCCCTGGGGGATTTTTCCCTCTACTCTGTGCCAACTATTATCAAAAAATATGACGGTCGCCTTCTCTATGCCGGTGGTGATGATGTCTGTGCCATTCTGCCGGCGGCAACCATCATTGATGCGGCCCGCGAACTTGCCCACGACTATAACCATAACTTTATCAATATCTCCCAAAATAATAAGGTTGCCCCCCTGACAACTGATTATCAGCCCCAGGCCGGGGATAAACTTGGCATCTACCTTGGCACAGGTGAAGATATTTCCATATCCGCCGGGATCATCATAGCCCACCACAAAACCCCATTAGGCAAGGTGATTAGCCGGGGCCACGAACTACTTGACCTTGCCAAGAAACAGGGAGGACGAAATGGGTTTGCCATTGAGCTGGATAAACGCTCCGGCGGTGGCCGAATGTTTGGTGGCAAATGGCAGGAGCAGGGCGATGACACTTCCCTGCTTGACCATTTTCTCCACACGGCCACAGCCCTGCAACGCAGTGAAGGGGCAGCCATGAGTACCTCATTGGCATACCGGCTGGCAACCTTTGACCAGGGACTGTTGGCTCTGGTCAACAATCACCCCGGCCAGCTTGTATCCTTTATCGCCAAACAGCTTGACCGCTCCTGCCTGCCTGCCGGTGAACAGTTAAGCCCAGAGGAGAAAAACAAGCAACTGGCACAAATCGCCAGTCATATCGCCCCCCTTATAACCAGCAACTGGCTTGACAAAGATGAAACAACGGACAAACTCCCTTTGCAATCATTAATTATTGCTAATTTCATTGGTCACTGTCGGCAAACAGCAACCACGGAGGATAACCAATGAGCCAATTACACTGGTTAAAAATAGACCCCATAGATACCTTGTTCTTCCGTGGTTCAGAACCAATGGAGGCCGGGGAAAGCCACAAGGTTGACACCATGTTCCCCCCGGTGCCATCCACCCTCACCGGCGCCATCCGCTCCGCCATTTTGAGCCAGAACAACATTACCCCTGAAAAAGAAGAGAGCTGGCCTGCCATTCTCGGCACCCCGGAGACACCAGGGTTTGAGTTGATCGGCCCCCTCTTTATGGTCGGCACTGAACCACTTTTACCTGTTCCAGCCACCTGGTATACTGATCATGGTGATGATTTTTCCGGTAAGAAACAGCAGGTACAAAACAGCACCCCCCTCCAGCTCAGCAACTATTCCTTTAAAAGTTCTGTTGCCAAGCCGTTTTGGCTTAAAAATCCAAAGGGTAAAGACATGAAACCCCTGCTTGGCTATTGGGCCACCAAACAGACCTTTTCCGCTGTAAAAAAGGGTAAGACCATTATTTTCCAGGATGATCCAAGCAAAATCATCCCCGGTCAGGCAACCATAATCCCAGCCTCTGCCCTCTGCGTCCGCGAGCCACGGGTAGGCATTGCCCTCACCAACCAACGCACTGCCAAAGATGGTCATCTCTACTCCACTGTGCATATCCGCCTAAGACCAGAGGTGAAAATCATAGCCAGTATTAACAGCAAACACGATACGCTCCTTAAGCAGGAAGGTATCCTCCAGCTTGGTGGTGAACAACGAATCTGCCATTATCAATTTGATAAATCAATTTCCCTGCCAAAGCACAACAAGAGCGAATATTTTCTTGCCTTGGCACCAGTTGCCCTGGCCACATTACCTGATTCGCTAATCAACTGCCCCAGGGCATCCGGTAAACTGCTGCGGTTTGGTGGCTGGGACATGAAGAAAAAATTCCATAAACCCATGACCGCCTGGTTACCGGCGGGTACTGTTTTTCAGGCCGGAGATAATGGTCTGCCCCCAACCTATTTAGCGATATAAGGAGAGAATAAATGAATCAGGAAGAGATACTGGCCCAGATCAGCAAATTGCCCTTAGCTGAGAAACTGGCTATTCATCAAAATATCTGGACTGAAATTACCAAAGAAAACAAAACCCTCCCCATGGACGAATGGCAGAAAAAAGAACTGGATAAACGCTATAAATTATACCAGCAGGACAAAATGAAATGCCATAACTGGCAGGATGTTCATAAGAGTTTAAGGCAAACCAGTTAATGAAAATATCGTACACAAATCGAGCCAGAGAGGAACTGGAAACAGCCTTTCTCTGGTACGAAGACCAGCAAGCCCAGCTGGGGCGTGGGTTTCTTGATTGTGTGGAGCTTGTTCTTATGGAGATCAGAGAAATGCCAAAGCGTTTCCCTGTCCTCCATGGCTCTTTTCATCGTGCTCTGCTTAGCCGTTTTCCTTTTGCTGTTTTTTATACCATTGAGGAAAGGGAAATTATCATCCATGCGGTTTTTGATACCAGGCAAAATCCTGCAAAATTACCATGATCCAAGATTGTAACAATAAGGAGAAAAAATGTACCTACAACAAAACAGCAAACTATGCATAATGCACGCCATCTCACCGGTTCACGCCGGGGCAGGTTCGGCCACCGGTGCCGTTGATCTACCCATTCAACGAGAACGCCACACAGGTTGGCCCCATATTCAGGCCTCCGGTGTCAAAGGAGCCTTCAGAGAGCATTGCCAGTCCGTCTGGATGTTGCGGGGGGTGGAACAAAATGGTCTGGTGGCCAAAGACGACAAAAAACAGGCCGAAGAGCTGACCAAGCGCATCTTCGGCATGTCGGAAGGCCAGCGCTCCCAGGCCGGGGCAGTCGCCTTCTCCGATGCCAGACTTCTGGCCTTTCCGGTGCGCTCCAATCTGGCCCCTTTTGTCTGGGTCACCTGTCCGGCATTGCTGAAAAGACTGGCCCGCGACCTGCAACTGGCTGGTTTTGACTCTACAGGCCTTGCCGATGCCACGATTAAAGATGATAACTTTGCTATTATCAAGGGAGAACTGACAGGTGATCTTATTTTGGAGGATGTTTGTCTTACCCCTGGCAAAGATGATTACACAGGTCTTGCCGAAATCATTGCCAAGCTGGATAACACCATTGACCGACTGGTTCTTATCCCGGACGATCATTTCACCTTCCTCATGGAGACCGCCACCGAGATCCAGGCCCAGATAAAAATAGTTCCGGAAACCGGCACCACCCAAGATGGTTCCCTGCGTTACGAAGAGCTGCTGCCTGCTGATTCAGTCCTCTATACCGTGGTTTTCTTCGGGGCGGAACGCACGGACGAAACCAACCAGATCCAGCTTGAGATGCTCAGTGAAATTGTCCTTGATGTGGCGAATAAATATATTCAGCTTGGAGGTGATATGACCCTTGGCCGTGGCATCTTTCAACTCAACTGGCTTTCCGGAGGTGCGAAATGAAGAACACCCTAGGACAACAACGAGCCGCCTTTTGTCTGGAGCAACTGGCAAAAATTTCCTGCCCCAGAAAGGATTTTAAATCATTTTCCGCCGGACTCCCCTCCCTTATCCTCCAAAACGGTTTTGGTCAGGCCCTGGCCTTTCTGGTGGCCAAGGGGAAAGGCAACTCTGACAGCAAGCATCTTACCGCTTTTCGCATTATCAGTAAGTGGCTTGTTGACCAAAAAATAATCCAGGCAGAAGTCAACAAAGAAATTCTAATCCAGATCAGCAAATTGCCCCAAAACCAATATCTCCGCGCCCAAAAAGAGACCCTGGCCATGCTGGAATGGCTGAAACGCTATGCCAACGCTGAATTATTCGAGAACTGATTATGAGACTTGTATCCCGAGAATTAAATAAATGTCTGGACGCCACCCCCAACGCCCCCATGAACTTTGGCCTGCTTTTCAATAAGTATCTAGTCTATAACGAACAGACCATCGAACCTATTGTCAAACAAAACCGCTCCCCCCTGATAGGGCAATATCAACAGGGTAAAAAACAGGCCGGAGAAATCCTTCGCCAGCGCCATATTCAGCAGCACGGCTATTGCAAAGCCATGGGACAAGCCGGGTATCAAACGGTTATTTTCCACGCCCGCCTGGAATCTGCCTTTGTTTCCGGTCTGGGAATGGATCATCCAACCGAGACAGGTCTGGTGCTGGATCACCTATCCGGCCTGCCCTATATCCCGGCCCCAAGCCAGAAAGGAGTGTTACGATTTTCCCATATCATCACCACCCTTAAGGATGATAACGGTAACTGGCGCGATTTGGCAGAACTGCAACAACAGGGAATTATTCACGACAACGAATGGCAGGAAGATGACGGCAGCATCACCCTTTACGGTGCGACAGATCCCCAAAATGCCAGGGCGGGCAGACTGATTGTCCTGGATGCCTACCCACTTGCACCACCGGTATTATGCCAAGAGGTCATGACCCCCCATTTTGGTGATTACTATAAAGGCAAGCGTGGCCCCACCGAAGATCAAAGCCCAAACCCCATTAAATTTCTGGCTGTTAAGGCAGGGTCAGAGTTTGTATTTCGCTTCCTCTTGAAAGGCAGCGAAGCAACCCCATTGATCCCCCGGCTAGAACGCACCGTACAACAGGCCTTGGAACAGGAAGGCCTGGGAGCAAAAACCGCCCTGGGCATGGGCAGATTTACAATACTACGCCAAACAGAAGCCCCACAAGTTGAGGCCTGGTGCAAGGAAGATGAAGAGAAAAAAACACCATGGCTTAGAGCAATAGGAATGCTGAACAAACTTGACACTGACTGGGGGCAATTAGAACAAACCATGGGAAACGAGGTGGTTAAACAGTTTCTATCCCGGCAGAATGTGGCAGGGATAGTCAAAGAGAAGGGCGAAGAGATACGCAAAGCAAGACCGAAAAAATGGGCCGATAAGCGTGACGAAATGATGAGTCAGTGGCTTGCCCCGTCAGGGATGGCGTGGTCAAAAATGACAGAGAAGGCGGAACCGCAAAAACAGCAAACAACTTCACTGCCAAAAAACGATACATTACTCGCAACAATTGAGAAACTTGATGCTTATAAACAGTTCAAGCAAAGTGCAATCAAGATCAACAAGCTGGATCAAGCCTGTGCCACGGCCTTAAAAAAGAAGTTCAGCACATGGAAATTAAAAAAGTCTAAAGCCAAAACAGAGCAAAAGGCATGGAACCAATTAACAAAACGCATAAAGAACCTTTCTTAAATTCTAAGGAGTAGCAACCGCCATGGATGACTTTTTTGAAGATGACCCGTTGGACTTGGATGGGGATGGTGATCATGTTATTGAAATGTGCATGCTCTATGACAACGAGGAGAGCGGTACAAAGCGCCCCCGCCCATCTGGGGGGCGGCTGCCTGGGGCTGCTTTTCATCCTGTGCGTTCCAGGAGTGGTGGCATTGCTTCGACCATGGTTGGTGTAATAAACGCCAACCATGGCAGACTAAGGAGCATACAGGTTAACCCCTTGAAAAAGGGGGCTTCTCCATCATGAACAGCAAAGAGGTTCGCAGACAGAGATAAAAAAACGCTAGAACAATAAGTTAAATAATATACGGAGGTAAATATGTGCTTAAAAATAAGATGAACAGGGAAAAAGCCCCCCGGTTGGCGAAAGTTGTCGTTTATATGGTTGATCTTACGGGATCTTCCATGGATGCGGAAGGAACAGACCTGATTTAAAAAGGGATTACGACAGT
>JAJRUT010000084.1 GCA_024277655.1 Deltaproteobacteria bacterium
AGAGCTTCCCGCTCCGGGCCATACAACCACTTACCAAACCCACATTTATGGTCATTGGTCTCCACACTTAACCGGTCAATTTCAGGATTGATAAATACCTGCTGAAGCTTGTTGCTCCATATCAAGTGATCCACCTCTTTCTGGGTCAAAAGGGCATCAAGCCTATTCCCGGAGATGACCTGTTTGGCGTTCGACACAATGGCTGAAACTCCAAAAAAGCTCTGACCGCCACTTAAAACAAGAAGAAGCAGAACAACGCCAAAACCAAGCAAAACCTTGCGACCAACTGACAAGACAGTAAAAAAATGAAACATACTTTCCCCCTATAAAATTTAACTTTGACCACCAACCTATTCTAGGAGCAACCAATCTCACAAGTCAAGAGATGAATACATCTCCTAAGGTAAGCGTTGGCAATGAGGGTACAGGTTGGGTACAAAACAAAAAAACCCGAACCTCTAAGAAGTAGAGATTCGGGTTAACTCGTTGGTACCAGAGGCCGGAATCGAACCGGCACGGGGTTGCCCCCGCGGGATTTTGAATCCCGTGCGTCTACCAATTTCACCACTCTGGCATGGAGGAGCAATATAGAACAGGAATGGCGGAGGTGTCAAGAAAATCCCTGTTTGGCGGGGGATTTTCCAGAACAGCTACCCAGGCAGGCTTAGGGCATGCCCAACCAGAGATTCGCCTCCTGCTATGATCCTAGCCTCCACCTCGGGGGTGAGGCTAGGATCAAATTTATGCAAATCAACAATAAATCCTGTCGCCACTCCGTCACCAATTATTCTGAAAAAAATAACTATCCGCGCCCCATCTTTTGCAACAATCATGGCCTCCGAGCCAGCCCTTATCTCCTCAAACTCCGCGAAGGTCATTTTACCCCTGTAAACACGTGCATAAATCTCACACCTATCCCTCTTGCCAGCAAGTTCTGTAACCAAAATATTACCCACCACCTGCGGTTCATGCTCCTGAAAAAAAAGGGCATGATGATGTTTAAGATAGGCCACATCCACGTGACCATGAATCATACCGCCAAGAGAAGATCTGGTCTCAGGGTTTATGGTGGCCATAAATAGATGGATAAGAAGCCCTGGAATAAACATCACAAAAGCGCCAATATGGATAAAGTGAGCCAAAACATTCCCCTTGCTAAAACTCATCACAAGCCCCGTTATGCACAGGGTTGTGAGCCACACCAGGCTCATCACAGCGTTCATCTTCTGACCGCCGTTAAACTTACCGGCTGCTGGCACCTCAATACCTTTGTTAAACATGGACATGGCGCTACGCCCAGCCCATTTCAGATCGGCAGAACTAAGGCTGAGGGCTTCGAGTACATCAGCTAGTAAAACATCCCTGTCAGCCAAAATAACGATCAATAACGACAGGATCATAAACACAGCACCAATACCTCTGTGCAATTCGAGCAAAGTCTGTTTTTGAACAGAGGGTAATAAACCAAGGGAATGGGCCGTCATCGTAAGCCCCGTTATTATGAGCAGGACAACAGGCAGGGCCACCGACCAGTGAAAGGCACGTTGCCACGAGTTAAAACGCAATATCCGCATCAGAAAACCTCCAGCCGCTGACTGATAACATGCGACTCCTGCTGATCCATATCAGCGCGAATCAACACCGCTTTAACGGCAAAGGGCAGCGCCAACTGGTCGCTGAAAACAAAGGGAATAACCCGCTTCTCCCCCGGCTTTATTGCGGTTTTCATCTCCTGGGTAAAGGAAAATGACTGTTGGGCTTTGGGCTCACCAAGATCATCCAAAAGATATAAGTTTAAGCGTATCTCATGATAGCCGTAGGTTCCAGTGGGAATATTATGAGGTATTTCCCTGTTTTCGATAATAATCTGCCCACCGGGCGGATGTTGCCCAGCCAACACAACCGCAAGTTCTATCTTACTGCCAATTTCAGCAAGATCCATCACGTTAAAGGAGTGACGGCGAAAGTCATACTCATCCTTGGACCAAACCCACGGTTTATTATCTATAATTGTCCTTCTCACCTTTGGCATATGGCACTCCTGGCAGGTTTTTTTTGTCCTGCCACTCTGCTCATACTCGGCAAAGGTACGTGAGTGGCACTTGCCACAAAACTCACTCTTCCGGTAGGTGTCCACCTGTTTAATGGGATGGATATTAAAGGGTAGATGCTGTTCAACCGGCCCCTGCAAAACACCCTCCACCAAATGACAAGACTGACAATTCACCCCCTCCTCATGACGAGTTTTTCGCAACTTCTTCTCCCCGTCAAAAACAGATTCCGGGGCATGGCACGGTAAACAGGCTGTTACTTTATAATTTGCGGTGATACCCTTAAAAGGCTCATTGGTGTAGGCCTTGCTATGGGGTGAATTCCGCCACTCCTCAAAAATAACCGTGTGACATTCCTGACACCTATCCGAGGGAGGCATCGCAACTCCAGATCCGGCAAGTTCCGGATGCATGGTGTAATTGCAGGCCCCAACCAACACCAGAATAAAACCTAAGCCAATACTATTGCGTACCATTTTCATGGTTTAACCCCAGACAATTGTCGCTCGATACCACTCAGAGCCTGATCGGCCAACCGATAGTTGTGAAAATAGTTCTTTTCCAAGAATTGTAACGTTGCCCTGACCTCCTCCTGCCGTGGAGTATCAAGGTCACCCCGGGAAAGTTCCTGCTTGAGCCTGGCAATGGCCTCCGTCGCGAGAACCCTTCTCGCCTCAAAAAACTGCTGATACACCGCGTCATGACAATCAAGGCAGGTTTTGCCGGTAACCTTCCCCTGATGTCCCGGTTTATGACAATCAACACAATTCACAATACGCGCTTTTGGCGAGATAATGCGTTGATTACGCCATGAGTCACCCCAAATCCCTCTGGAGAATTTCGTTACATCTTCGTGACATTCCCCACATTGGCCTGGGGTTTGCGTATAGTTTTTACTGGTATGGCACGCCTTGCACTCAAGTTTTTGATGGTTGCCATCAAGCTTAAAAGACGCAGCCTGATGATCAAATAACCGCAAATCCTTAAAACTGGTTTCAATATGACAAGCACTACACGGCTTTTTAAACGCGCCAGTGTGGGGATCTTTATGACAATCATTGCATCTTGCCGACGGTAGATTAAAGTAGTTATTTACCCCATTCCGGCTATGACATTTCCGGCACTCAACCTTGGCATGGGCTCCCTTAAGCTGATAATGCATCTGCCCATGCAACTCTAGACTACCCTGCATATTTGCAGTTAGGGCTAACCATCCTTCAGGTTGATGGCAGGATTTACACCCCTTGATTCGGTCCTTATGGGCTGTTTTCTTTTGATGACAATCAGAGCAATCGCTAAACTTCAAACCCTTAAATTTATTGTCCGCATGGCATTGCCGACATTTTACCCCCTGATGTTTACCTACAAGCTTAAAGCGCGCCTTGTCGTGCTGAAATAAATTGCCACCCCGCCAGCCATTCATGGTGTGACAAGACAGACAGTCAGGGTCTAACTTGCCCTTGTGGGTATCCTTATGACAGGCCAGACAGGACTTATAGTTGGCAACCTTGAACTGGAGCTTGTCCTTTTGACCAGCAGCCATTTCACCATGACATTTTTGACAAGGAACAATTTTATGCAGACCACGCAAAGGAAAGGGGGTTTTTTCGGCATGGGCAAAATTGTCAAGCCGCCAGCTCGTCGTCTGGTGACAGCTCTGACATTTTGCCATAGCACCACTGGCATGAATATCTTTATGGCAACCGGCGCATTGCAAGGCTAAGCCAAGATAGGTGAAACGTTTCCTGCCAGTATCCTTGATTGGTTGCAAATGACATTTCTGACATTGCAACCCTGCATGTTTACCTGTGAGGGGGAATTGACTGAGCCTATGATTAAAGGACTCAGGTTTAAACGTGATAATATTAGGTTTATGCCCCGTATGACACTGCAAACACTCCTTGCCGAGGGTGCCGTGATAGCCTTTTTTTAAAACAATTCGTTGCTGTATTTCCCTATGGCAACCCAGACATTTACTCTGGCTCACGCCTGTTGTCATGCTGTGACACTTACCACAATTCTTTACTCCAGAAAGCATAGCGTGACTGGCATTAAGTGTTGCCGGTGAAAGGATATGGGTAAAAACATCCTCGACAGAGACAATTTCATCCTCAGCAAGGGCTGATTGTAGGGGCCAACAGAGACTAATCAGAGAAAAAAGAAGAAGAAATTTTCGCATTCCGTTACATCCCTTGGAATATAAAAAAAGAATTATAGCACACGGTAGAGAGTAACGAAAATTAACTCACAAAAATAAGACCGTTTATTCCCGCATAACAATAATAGTGAGGAGAGCTACAACCCCAATTCGTCGACATACACCTGCTTAAAGCGATAGACGTACTCTGCACCGGAAACAATGGTCAGACCAAGGGCAAGATACAGGAGCCAGGTGCCAATAAGGTGGACATCAACCGGAAGAATCCCTAAAGGAAACATCAGGAAACCAAGGGCCAAGACCTGGGCAACCGACTTGTATTTACCCAAGGATGAGGCCGAGATCACCAGCCCCTGCGCCGCGGCAACACCCCTGAGACCCGTCACAACAAGCTCTCTTGCCATAATAATAAACGCCACCAGAGCAGGAACCTGCCCCATGGGAATCAACATAATAAGTGCCGTGGCCATGAGTAATTTATCAGCAAGAGGATCCATCAATTTGCCAAAGGAGGAAACGACGTTCATCCGCCTAGCAAGGTACCCATCAAGCCAGTCGGTAATCGCACCAACCGTATAAAAACTAAAGCCCACCAGGATAACGGTGGTACTCACACCTGGTCGCAAACAGTACAGGATAAATGGAATCACCAGGAAGCGGATTCCGGTGAGAATGTTAGGTAATTGATGCACAGGCTTATTTTGTCCTTATAATTAAAAAAACACATAAATTTTAGTGCCTTACTCATGAAAAACCGCGCCTACAAAAAAACAAGACCGTGGAAATTGTATTATGAAATAAGCAAAGCGAGACCGCCAAGGCACTTATCCAATCCTATATTTCCACTTTAGCGGGTTAGACTGTTTCTACACACCAACGGAATCAATGTAAAGAAGAACCAGTATTTCTCCACAAGAAGTGGTATACTTATCCCCTTGCCACCATGAACAAAACGCCCATCTTCAAAGATTGATCTATGCCAGAACCGCAAAACACCACACCTCAACGACTCCTCACCCTACCCACAAGCTTTTCAGACTCCTTCATGGACGATCTGGCCAAGTTAAACAACAAGTTTACAAGCGGCCGCGTCTTTGAGGTATATGGTTCCTTTCAGCATGGCTCGTTTCACTCGGCCCGACCGGCCAAGTATTTACCGGCTATCAGCAAAAAACAGTTTAAAGACCATGTTGAAGCCGGGCTTAAGCATAATATTCGTTTTAATTACCTGCTTAATGCCCCAAGTTACAACAACCTGGAGTATACCCACACCGGACAAAATGAACTTGAGGAGTTACTCAACTTTCTCACCGACTGCGGGGTTCAGTCGGTCACCGTCACCACTCCCTATATGGTTGAACTCATCGCCACCCGTTTCCCCCAGCTTGAAATCGTGGTGTCCACCATCGGTTATGTGGGAGCCAAACGGGGTATTGACCAGTTCTATAATGCCGGGGCCAAACGCATAGTTCTTGATGTGGAAACCAATCGCGATTTTCGTTTTCTCCGCCGTGTTACCCCAAAGGCCAAGGTCGATCTTGAGATTGTCGTCAATCCAGTCTGTCTCTATCAATGCCACTTTAAATTTAGCCACTATTGCACGGCGTCCCTTGGCGGGCGCATCCATCCGAGCGGGTGTGGTCATCCGTACAATGGCTATTATCTTAATTGGTGTTACCTGGAAAAACTCAAAAACCTTGGGGAGTTTATGCGTAGTCCCTGGGTTAGGCCTGAAGATTTAAGCCTGTACGAGGACATTGGTCTGCACCATTTTAAGATTGCCGGTCGCGGTCTTAGTACCGAGGAGCTACTCAGTAGGGCTTCGTTTTATCTACATGGTAGCTTCTCCGGCAACCTCCTTGAGCTTCTCGGCTGGCCCCACTGGTTGCAGTTTCGCACAAAAGCCGATGGTACACGCCTTGCTCCACTTGATATCCACCTTGAGAATGACGACATTAACGGTTTTATGGACTATTTCAACCAGCAGGAACCAAGCTGTTACCTAGGATGTGAGGGGTGTGGACATTGTGATAAATGGGCAAAAAAACATATCCATACAAACGATATGCGCCTCCTGCAAAGCTATATCGAAACCATGCAGGAATCCATCAAAACCCTCGTTCAGGAAAAACCAACCCCACAGGAGAGTGAGGAGCAACAAGAGCGCTGGAACAAGGCCGCAGCCGCGCAGAGGCTCAGCCAATGAGTATTCTCGTAACCGGCGCAAGTGGTATTCTCGGCAAACCTCTTGTCAAAGAGCTCCTAAACCGCAGGCAGTCCATCATTGGCCTGTGTCGGACTCCGCCCACATGGACTGAACCGGGGCTGCGCTGGCTTACCGGGGATGTAAGTAAGCCCCATTTGGGTCTTTCTGATAACGACTGGCAAATGTTGACCTGTGAGGTTTTGGAAATTTTTCATCTAGCCGCCCGTACTGACTTCAAAGGCAGATCTCTGGATGACTACCGTGCCATCAATATTGACGGCGTGAGCCACATCAAAGAACTGGCAATAACAAGCGGGGCCTGGCTCCACCATGTGTCCACCGCCTTTGTCTGTGGCGACTGGACCGGGGAATTCAGGGAAGACCAATTGCAGGAGGGCCAAGCATTTCATAATTTTTATGAGGAATCAAAATTCCTTGGCGAGTGTACCCTGCGTACCGGACCAACACCTAAGTTTACGGTGTACCGGCCTGCCATTATCCTGGAAAGAACACCCACCGCTAGGAGTCAGTCAGTGTTTGGCCCCTTTGTCTTTCTCGACGGAGTCTTTCGTATTTGTCTTGGCGTGATAAAACGGGGTAACGTAGCTGACACCCTCTACGTTGAGGGTAATCCAGAGAGCCATTTACCCTTTGTCTTTGATGATGAGGTTGCCAGATTGCTCGTGGATCTTGCCGGACAAAAACCAGACCACAACACGACATTCCACCTTACTCCCCAAACACCATTCCCCAACCATCTGCTTGAAAAAATATTTAACCAGGCATTTGGGCGTAAGGCCGTACGTATGGGCAATGACAGCAAACCGACCAGTACAGCAGAACGCATTCTTGCCAAGAAAACGGCGAAATATCGCCCATACATGAATCTCGCCACCACCTTTGCCAGAACCAATGTTGACGCCAGGTTCCAAGCATCGCTCCCCGCCATTGACGAGACAAGCCTGCTAACCGCCTTTTCCCTCTTTCTTGCCACCAAAAAAGATCTCGGGCGGGTCGTGAACCATGATGATGCCTTCCATCTCGAGCAGTATTTCAACCATTTTCTAGGTCAGCATATCGGCCAACCACTAATTAAAAACCTCTCATCCCTGTCGGCCTGCCTGCACATCAGGATTTCAGGCCATAAGACGTGGACCATCACCATCGACAAGGGCGTCTTAAGCCGAGTGGCAGAAGGAGAACTCGGCACATTTGGTTATAAAACCGATGCCTCCACCTTTCTCCAGGTGGCATCCGGCACACTCTCCCCCCAACAGGGGTTTTTCAAGGGGGCGATTCAACTCACAGGAAACCCCAAAGAGGCACTGCGTACCGCCACGGCCCTTGAAGAGTTTTTTCGGGAGTATCCGTACATTCAACCAGAGAACAATCATGCATGAACATTGGATTCGGGTGGAGGATGTCGCAAACCGCCCCTACACAGAAACCGTTGAGCTTTTCAGGGAACATATCAATCCTGGCTTAGTCTCACTGCTTGAGATGGGTGAATACACGGACATCAACCCAAAATCCGCCCACGGGGCCATAATCACCAGCCACTCAGGCCGAAAGATTATTGACTTTGTCTCATCCTACGGAGCCCTGAATCTTGGCCATAACCACCCCCATGTCATGCAGGCTATGCAGGATGTTATGGCAGAAAACAGACTAGACCTGTCCAAGGAATTGTTGTCCCCCTACACCGCCTTTCTGGCTCGAAACCTTAGCCTTCTAACCCCAAAGGGCCTGAACAAAATCTATTTCTGCAATTCCGGCACCGAGGCAGTTGAGGCCGCTCTGAAGCTGGCCTCACGGTGCTTTAAGGGTACACGACCGGTCTTTATCTATGCCGATAACGCCCTGCACGGCAAGACCATTGGCGCCCTCTCTGTCACCGGTAGCCTGCGATTGCGTGAACATTTTCCCACCATGCCAGCCCAGTCCATGCCCTACGGCGACAGTGGCGCTCTGAAACAACTTCTTCAAAAGAACAGCAGGGATCAACATCAGCAGGTGGCGGCGGTTATTCTTGAGCCAATCCAAGGGGAGGCCGGGGTTGTTATACCACCGGTTGGCTATTTACGGGAAGTACGCAAGCTATGTGATGAGTTTGACGTTTTGCTCATTCTCGATGAAATCCAGACCGGCATGGGACGGACAGGCACATTTCTGACCTGTGAACAGGAAGAGGTAGTGCCAGATATTATTGCCATGGCAAAGTCTCTTGGCGGTGGCGTGGCTACCATCGGTGCCACCATCGCCTCGGAAAAGGTCTTTAAAACGGCGTATGAAAATCCCCATGACTGTTTGGTGCAAACCTCTACCTTTGGTGGTCGAGCCACGGCCTGCGCCGCTGCCATCGCCGCCCTTGAGGTCTTGCAGGATGAGAATCTCCTTGAAAACACAGGCACCCGGGGTAAGCAGCTTCTATCTGGCCTGAAGGCACTACAGCAAAAATATCCGCAGTGGATCAGCGAGGTGCGCGGTCGAGGGCTTATGGTGGGGATTGAATTTAATGTGGATGTCATCGACAAAGCGCGCTACCTTCCTTTAAAAATTCCCGGTCTGAAAACCGTTTTAAAGGAGCATCTGCCCGGCATGGTGGCGGCGGCCCTGCTCAAGCAATATGATATCCTCGGCACCCTGATGCTCAACAACCGCGCCGTCCTGCGGGTCTACCCGCCCCTTATTGTCACAGAGGAACAGATCGCCTATTTCCTCGATTCACTGGATAACCTTTTGGCCCAAGGCCCAAAAGAACTGGTCAAAACTCGGGTCAATCACGCCGTGGGCAAATCAGGCCTCAAGTTTATCGGTTCCTGGGCCAAATCGTTTTTGCGGAAATAAAAATGCCACCCATCTCCCTCCAAAAACATCCGCGTAAAATCATTTTTCTGATGATTTTTCTAGTCCTTCTTGGTGGCTACGGGGCATCAAAGAGCAGGGTGGACAACTCCCTTGCGGTGTGGCAGACCCATGACGATGCCGGTTGGCTGGCCTATCAGGATTTTCTTGACAAGAGTAGGCTCAGCGACCCACTTGTCATTTTTATACCCGGCGACATTGACCCCTTTGTACTGGAGGATTTGAGCGATGCCATGAGCATCCTTGATACCGTCCGCACCTGCCAGGATTTACAACTAACCACCAGTAAAAACACCAACGCCACCCTGCTCAGCATCACCCCGAGTACAAATGCCACCCCAACCGAACTTGCCACCCTTCTCGACCAGGTTGAGATCATCCTTAAAGACCAGCAGATCTCAACATTTTACCTGGGTGGGGTCTGGTATCTCACCCACCAGCTCGACACCCTGTCGGCCCAGTCCACCACCGTTTTATTCCCGGTGGTCATTGTGGTCACCGCACTTATTATTATTCTGATCTGTCGGGGGCAGGCCGTTTTTATTTTGGCCTGTGGCCTAATCCCATCTCTGCTTCTTGTGGGGATTATGGGCTTTTTCGAGGTTAAGATGAATATGGTGCTGCTAGCCCTCCCCCCCTTAACCCTGATACTCGGTTTGGCCCACGGGGTGCATTTTTCCATCAAAAAATGGGGCCCTGACGACACCACAATGACCGTTTTCAGGCGGGTTGCCGCACCCTGCCTCCTCTCTGGTCTTACTACAAGCCTTGGCTTTGCTTCACTCCTCCTCTCTTCCTATCAACCGGTGCGGGAACTTGGCCTCTGGGGCGGAGTGGGGTGCCTTTTATCACTTGGGATCACCTTTATCCTAATCCCCACTTTTTTACGTCCCGGTGGCAAACCACCATTCTCCCTGCCGAATAATTTTAGCCAGCAACTCCACCGCCGAAGAACACTTGTTTACACCTCCCTGGTTATCCTCTTGCTCCTTGGCGGGATTGGCCTGAACCGTCTGCAAACCGGCTCCCTGATCCTTGATTTTTTTGAGCCAGACTCAAGGGTTTGCCTTGATTATAAGTATATCGAAGACAATGGCATTGGCCTCACCCCCGTAGAAATCAACCTCTATGGAAGCCACACAACAAGACCCATGCTCAGCCAAGCCATGCAGAAACTGGTAACCTCGCACCCAGAGATAACCCACCTTATCTTCACCATGGCCGATGCCACAACCCAGATTAAAAACATCGGTGCCACCTTTAAGACTCCAGAGGTCATTACCCCAAAACTTACCATTGAGCGCATCACCATTCTCCTTACCACCATTTCTTCTGAGGCCACCCTTAGCATCGCCTCGGACATTGAATCTCTTTTACAGACCGAACTCGGCCCAAGGAGCCTGCCATACGTTACGGGTTCGGTTCCCCTGTATGCCGCCGGACAACAGACCTTATTCAACTCCATGCTTCGTAGCTTCAGCCTGGCCTTTGTCACTATCTCCCTGGTCATCGGCCTTATGCTCCGCTCCCTGCGGATGGCCTGTATCGCCATGATCCCCAACCTCCTGCCGGTTGTTTTGGTGGTGGCATCCATGGGCTGGTTGCATATCCCCCTGTCGGTGGCAACCATGACCGTGGCCTCCATCATCTTTGGAATAGTGGTAGATGACACCATTCACTACCTGTATACCTACCAAAAGTCTGGCTTCCGGGGCCACGAACGCTTGAACCATGTCTTTGCCCAGGTGGGTAGCCCCATCATCACCACCACCCTTGTTACCGGTTCCGGTTTTCTGACCTTTAAGGCCTCAGCCTTTATCCCCCTGGGCCATTTCGGCTTGCTTATTAGTTTGGCTTTGTGGATGGCCCTGGCCTGCGATTTACTTATCCTCCCCCTCCTGCTGATGGACAAAAATAATGTTTGAAACGATTTTAGATCTGCATTTTGACAAAAGCGAAGGTTCCGTCTACTGGCTTGATGTCTTGCGGAAAGAGGGGGTGCAACGGAGCGATCTCCACCTTGGCAATCTTGATATTCTTGGTGTCATGGATATGGACAAACTGCGAACCAGACCCATCACCGACTTTATCCCCCGCGCCCTCCATGACCGGCTTGGCGAAATGATCCTGGCCGAAACAGGAGGCACCACCGGCAGTCCCTGTCGCCGGGTCTATCTACCTGAAGAGTTTCAGGCAGCCTTTGTTGCCCCATGGTGCTCAGCAGGACAACGCTTTAACTTCCCCCAACGGGGTTGCTGGCTCTTTGTCGGCCCATCCGGCCCCCATATTATCGGCCAGGCGGCCCGCGCCTTTGCCCGTGCAACAGACAGCCTTGAACCCTTTACCATTGATTGTGATGTGCGCTGGATCAAACAGCAACAACCAGAGTCCATGGGCTACCGGCTGTATATGGATCATGTTATTTCACAGGCCATGAATGTTCTGACCCGGCAGAACATCACCGTCCTCTTCACCACCCCCCCCCTGCTCCTTGAACTTGGAGCCAATATGAGCGCAGAGCAGCGGGAGCGTATTCATGGGATCCATACAGGTGGCATGAATCAGAGCGTAGACATAACCCGTAAACTGACGCGCCTCTTTCCGCAGGCGGTGATCCTGCCGGGCTTTGGCAACAGCCTCTTTGGTGTCTGCTTTGAACGGACGCAGCAGCCTGACCAACCATCCTCCTTTTTCCCCTCAGACCCAGCCCTTGATCTCCGCCTTATTCCTCTACCCGAAAGTGAAACGGAACCACCGCGCCTAACTGAAGCAGTGGCAGAAGGTGACCGGGGACGACTGATGTTTCATCGTTTTGACCGGAGTTTTCTGCTGATCAATATGCTGGAACGGGATACTGCCATCCGGGTGACGGCGCAGAACAGCGATGGGTTTACAGATATTCAGGCTCTATCCTTCACCCGAAACAACA
The DNA here is from genome assembly GCA_024277655.1 of Deltaproteobacteria bacterium. Taxonomy (GTDB): domain Bacteria; phylum Desulfobacterota; class Desulfobulbia; order Desulfobulbales; family SURF-16; genus JAJRUT01. Next base: position 12,210 of record JAJRUT010000084.1, read on the forward strand.
CGACAGGGGTCTACTGATATGGATGGGATTTTTTGCCAGGAGGTAACCATTGGTTGTGATGCTGGAACAATCCAGGGTCGAATCCATTACCGGGAGGAAAATATGGAAAAACCGGGGGTGATTCTCTGTCCGCCCCATCCGCTTCTGGCCGGAAATATGGACAATAATGTCATAACGGCCCTGGCGCATCGTTTGGCGGATCACCACACGGTACTGTCTTTCAACTACAGAAATGTCGGGCAAAGCTTTAAGGCTGAGGGGAATTTACCACTCTTTGAATATTGGGACAGGCTGGATCAGAAAAATGATTTTTCTGCAATCAGCTGTGACACATCCGAAATTCTTCACTGGTCGGCGCGTTTTTTCAAGCGTTTTCACCTGATCGGCTACTCCTTCGGCGCCTTTATGGCTCTAAGCGCCCTCAGTGATTCGGCGCTGAGTCTGACCTGTATCACTCCGCCCTTAAACGAGCATGAGTTTAATCTTGCCAGCATCCGTTGTCCGACCCTCTTTATCTTTGCTGACAATGACGATATTGTCGGTACGAAAAAACAGGCATTACCAGCTCAAACCGTGGTGCATGAAATAAAAAACAGCGATCATTTTTTTCGGGGACAGGAACAGAACGTCTGTGATGTGGTGACAGAGTTTTTGGCAACCTCTGCCTGATGAACAAGGCCTGGCACTACATCGACAAACCCTACTACTGCAGGGTGATTTTCTGCATCTTATACTGCTTGTAACGGACGAGAACCGTTTTGACGTAGTTGCGTGTCTCGGTGTAGGGGGGGACTTTTTGATATTTCTTGACCCTGGTGGGGCCGGCATTATAAGCCGCCACTGCCAGGATGATATTACCATCGAACATATCGAGCATCCGCCGCAGGTAGCGACAGCCCCCGTCGATGTTCTGGCGGGCATTAAAGGCGTTTTTCACCCGCATATCACCTGCCGTGCCTGGCATAAGCTGCATAAGACCTTTGGCACCGCGATAGGAGACGGCGTAACAGTCAAAATTTGATTCGGCCTCGATGACCGCTTTGACCAAAAACGGGTCAAGATTGTACTTTTTAGCCGCCTCACGAATGTAGAGCTCATACACCCGCTTATCGGTTTCTTTTTTGTATTTTCTTAGATATTCCGCCTGGTTACGGTCAGTGAAATGTGCTGCTGTGGGCGCATTGGAGAAATGCACCGTGCCGTTTTCGTCGATATAACTAAACACCTCAGCCCCTGCACTACCGGAGGACAAGGCGGTTAAAGCAAACGATATCACGGCAATATGTAGAGAACTTCGCAAAAGCACCATCATCATACTCTAGTCATTGGCTGCCGGAGAAGCAAGGCTACTTATCCAGCATCCAATCATAACAGATTGTTCACCTATTTCTGGCGTTTTTCCCAATCTTTCAAAAAGGACTCCATGCCCCGGTCGGTCAAGGGATGCTTGGCAAGTTGCCCTATAACATTAAAAGGAATGGTGGCAATATCGGCACCGATAAGAGCCGCGTCCATCACATGCATGGGGTTACGAACACTGGCGACAATCACTTCCGACTGGTAGCCGTAGTTTTCGTAAATCGTCATAATATCAGCAACGAGATCCATACCGGTTTGGGCCAGATCATCTAGGCGACCGACAAAGGGAGAGACATAGGTGGCTCCAGCCTTAGCAGCAAGAAGGGCCTGGGCAGAGGAGAATACCAGGGTCACATTGGTCTTGATATTTTCAGCCGTAAACACTTTAGTGGCTTTTAAGCCATCGGTGGTCATGGGAACCTTGATCACGATGTTTTTACTAATCTTGGCAAGCTCACGTCCTTCATTCACCATACCTTCAGCGTCAAGGGCAATAACCTCAGCAGAAATAGGCCCATCAACAACCTCGGCAATCTCGGCAATAATCTCCTCAAAAGGCTTGTTTTCGCGGGAAATAAGAGTTGGATTGGTGGTTACGCCATCAACCATGCCCATATCAACGGCTTTTTTGATTTCGTCGATGTTTGCGGTGTCGATAAAAAATTTCATACGTTCTCTCCTGAGATTAGAAGTTGAGAAGCCAGAATATGAGAAATGATGAAAAACCATCTTCACATCTTTTTTTTCTCAACTTCTCAGATTTATTATTGCTCCTCTTTAAACGCATCACAACATTTCTGGCTACAAAAATAATATATTTTCCCGTTTTTCTCGGTTTTAATCGCTGAATTTTGCGGAACATAGGTATGACAAACAGGATCCTCCATGAGCACATCCTCGTTGTCACCAAGTTCCTCTGGCTTCTCTGTAACCTTGTTACCACTAAATATAACCCGGTAGAGGATGTAAAACAGAACTGCCAAAATCAGGAATCGAATTGGGTGCATTACCATTCTCCTTTTTGCACATCATCCCCTAAACAAAAACGCTTTAACTGCAGGGATGACTGTTGCAGTAGCGGGTGAAGATGATCGGGGGCAACTTCAGCTAGGGGGGCCAAGACAAAGAGCCTACGATTCATCTGCGGATGGGGAACTTCAAGATCGGTATCAGAGATAATATCGTCATCATAATAAAGAATATCAAGATCAACGGTGCGATCCATGCCACGACTGCGATCACGTCCCATTTCTTGCTCAATGCCGAGCATTATGGCTAGCAACTCATGGCCAGACAGATCGGTCTGCAAAACACCCACGGCGTTGGTGAACCAATTATCGCTATCCATGCCAACCGGAGCCGTTTGATAAGGGGAAGACAGGGCAAGCAGGGTGATCTGGACATGATTCCCAAGCCGCTGCCAGCTCGACCGTACATGCCCCTTCGTATCACCAAGATTTGAACCTAGACCTATAAAAACAAGTGCCATTATGCGTCCTGTACCAAGTTTTCCAAACGACCAAGCCCTGTAATCTCAACAACCACCTGATCACCATTACGCAGTACCCCTACCCCTGCCGGAGTGCCGGTGGAGATCACATCACCAGGGTTCAAGGTCATAACTTGTGAGATGTAAGAAATAAGTTCAGCCACGGGATGAATCAGGTCTGCGGTATTACCATCCTGCCGCGGCTGACCGTTAACAAAAGACTGCACCCTGAGGCTTGTACAATCAAGATCCGTACGAATCCATGGCCCCATGGGACAAAAGGTGTCAAAACCTTTGGCTCTGGTGAACTGCCCATCGATTTTCTGTAAATCACGAGCCGTAACATCATTAATACAGGTATAGCCAAAAACCGAGTCCAACGCCTCTGCCTCTGGCACATCTTTCAAGATCCTACCGATGACCACGCCAAGCTCTGCCTCATATTCTACCTGGTTTGACATCGTTGGTAAAATAATTGCTTCGCCATGACCAATAATGGCAGAAGGTGGTTTTAAAAAGAGAAGGGGTAGCTTTGGAATTTCCACCCCAAGTTCCTTGGAGTGGGGCGCATAATTAAAACCGATAGCAACAATTTTTGAGGGGATACAGGGAGGAAGAAGCCGGACATCTGCCAGAGCAACTTCCTCACCGGAATAGACAATCTCATCGTAGGGGAACTTCGCTAAAAGGCGGATGGTATCATCATCAATAACGCCATACTGCGCGCCAGAAGAGGTCTGACACCTAACTACATCCATATCTACAAGTCAGCCAGGCCCAGAACATCAAACATGGTGAACATCCCAGCATCTTTGCCACTGATCCAGGCGGCAGCTTCTGCGGCGCCCCTGGCAAAATTATCCCGACTATGGGCGCGGTGGGTGAGTTCAATCCTCTCCCCGGGGCCACAGTAATAGATGGTATGCTCACCAACAATATCACCGCCACGGATGGTCTGGATACCAATCTCTTTCTTGCTCCGCTCACCAATGATACCGTTGCGCTCATATACGCCAACTTCACTCAAGTTACGATCAACACCGTCGGCAAGCATCTCACCGAGTCGTAATGCTGTACCGGACGGGGCATCCTTCTTTTGATTATGATGGGCCTCAACAATCTCCATGTCATAATCATCACCAAGGATGGCGGCGATTTTTTTGGCAATCTTAAACATCACATTCACCCCCACCGCCATATTGGCCGACTGGACAAGGGGCATATCGGAGGACAGGGCTTTAAGCTCATCAAGATTGTCTTGACTGAGACCCGTGGTACCAATCACCATGGCTGTTTTATGGGCGGCACAAACCTTGGCAAACCCCATGGTGGCAGCGTGAAAGGTAAAGTCAATCAGGACATCGGCGTCAGCAACAATGGCATCCAGGGAGTCGGAGATCGTCACCCCAACCGTGCCATAACCACCAATCTCACCAATATCACGCCCCACAGCAGGATTCCCTGGTTGCTCAAAACCACCAACAAGCTCAAGATCCTTATGCTGGCTTACCATGTAGCCAATGCGCTGCCCCATCCGCCCCGCAACACCTGCAATTATTACTTTTGTCATAGTTTTTTACCTTGTTAAATAAGTCCCTGATCCTTTAATACCGGAATCATCTTCGCCAGGGCATCGTCACCCATCACCCACAAGGGCTGCCGAGGGTCGCCTGATTTAATTTTGCCCATAAGTTCCAGGGCCTTTTTTGCCGGTACCGGATTGGTATCAAAAAACATGGATTGCATAAGTGGAAAGAGCTTATACTGGATTTCCCGCGCCTTGGCCACATCACCCGCAAGGGTAGCGTTCATTAAATCACTCATGCCCTTGGGGTCAACATTTGAGGTCACCGAGATCACGCCGGTACCACCAAGCAGAGCCAGGGCCATACAGGTAAAATCATCCCCAGACATAACAGCAAAATCAGCGGGGCATTGCCTGATAACATCACAGGCACGATTCATATCAGCGGTGGCCTCCTTGATGCCGACAATATTTTTGATCCCGGCACAGCGAGCTACAGTGGCAGGCAACATATCAATGGATGTCCGGCTTGGGACATTATAGAGGATAATCGGGATATCAACCGCATCTGCCACCGTTTTAAAATGCTGATACAGTCCTTCCTGAGAAGGTTTATTGTAGTACGGCGTAATAACCAGAGCGCCATCGGCACCAGCATCCCTCGCGTGCCGGGTAAGCTCAATGGTCTCGGAGGTTGAATTGGAACCAGTACCGGCAAGCACAGGCACACGACCATTAACGGTTTTTACGGTGAGCTCAACCACCCGTTGATGCTCAGCATGACTCATGGCTGCCGATTCACCCGTGGTACCACAGGGCACAATGCCATGGGTTCCACCGGCAATTTGCATCTCAATAAGATCTTTCAAACCCTGCTCATCAATCTTTCCATCAATAAATGGGGTGACTATGGCAACAAAGGCTCCGCGAAATGGGTTCATGGAATATCTCCTTATCCTTTAATTTATCAAAATATGTTGAAACCTCGAATGAACGCTAATGAAACAATTCGTGGTTTTACTTGGCAAAATACAACTAGTGTCATGTCAACTCTGAAACAACACATCTCGCTCGCCGCTTGGCTACTGTCCTTTTTCACGCGACACTAACGCAATGCTTCCTGACTCAGCACCCCTTCATAAATAAAATTGGCGGGGCCCTCAAGATATACACCGGAAATACTGTCTACATCCTGCCCTTTTATATCAAAATAAATGGTCAAGACCTCACCACCTGAAGTGGTTACCGCAACCGGCGACTGGACATAGCCGAGTAAACCGCCAAGCAGACCACTGGCCACAGCACCTGTCCCGCAGGCCATGGTTTCATTCTCCACCCCGCGTTCGTAGGTCCGAACCATAAGGGACGTGCGGCTCGTTACTTCAGCAAAATTAACATTAGTTCCATCCGGTTGGTACCGCGCGTGGAAACGAATTTCATGGCCCCATTCCCGCACCGGGGTATCCCTGTTATTCTCCACAAAATAGACGGCGTGGGGTACTCCTGTATTGGAGAAATGACTCACCCGGTTCTCACCACCAAAATCAAACTTGCAGTGGAGCCTGGTGTCCTGGGGCGGAGTCATGGCAAGTTTAACCAGATCATCTTTCACCTCAGCCCGAATCAACCCGGCCACGGTCATAAAGGACATGGATGCCGGAGCTATGCCCTTACTATAGGCATAACGCGCCGCACAACGGGCACCGTTTCCACACATCTCGGCCCTGGTACCATCGGCGTTATAAAACTGCCATTTGAAATCCGCAACATCCGAATTTTCAAGCAGGATGAGGCCATCCGCCCCCACCGAAAACATACGCCTGCACACTTTTTTGGCAAAGGCTGCCTGCTCCTCCGGGGCCAGAAACGCATCGCGGTGGTCAATAATAATAAAATCATTACCCGTGCCACTCATTTTTGTAAAAGAAATTTGCTTAGTCATATTTTTAATATCGCCGACAAAAAATCGTTCTACTCAGGAATAACTTCCCCGGCAATCAGCATCTCCAACGTCTCGCGTTTGCGGATAATATGCACCTTGTCGCCATCCACCAATACCTCGGCAACCCGTGGCCTGGAATTGTAGTTTGAAGACATGGTAAAACCGTAGGCTCCAGCACTCATCACAGCAAGCAGGTCAGCACTTTTACTCACCGGAACCTCCTGCTCTTTGGCAAGAAAATCTCCCGTTTCACAGATCGGCCCAACCACATCACCAGTTTCAACACCCTGACCGTAATCAACGACGGGCAGGATCTTATGGTACGCACCATACAGACTTGGCCTGGTAAGATCATTCATCCCGGCATCAACGATGGTGAACTTTTTGCCACCCTGTTTGGTGTACAACACCTTTGTCACCAAGATTCCGGCATTACCGACAATAACTCGGCCTGGCTCCAAAATAAGGGTACAACCAATATCACCAAGCTCCTCTTCAAGGGCCTTGGCATAGACAGCCGGTTCTGGTGGAGTTTCCTCGTCGTAGGTAATACCGAGGCCTCCACCAAGATCAATATACTTAATATCAAGACCAGTATCACGCAGGGCCGTTACAAAACCCTTCACCTTTTGTAAGGATTCAACAAAAGGTGACACATCGGTCAGCTGCGAGCCGATATGACAACTCACACCAACGGTATTAATATGGGATAAACCATCCGCCTGCCGGTACACATCGAGAGCCGTTTCAATAGGAATACCAAACTTGTTCTTGGCAAGACCGGTGGAGATGTAGGCATGGGTCTTGGGATCAACATCAGGATTAACCCGAAAAGACACAGGGGCAATCAGCCCAAGCTCGGCCGCCACATCCTGCAGGGCCAACAACTCCTGCTGAGACTCGACATTGAACATCAGGATGCCGGACTCAAGGCCATACTTTAACTCATCGCGGGTCTTACCCACCCCGGAGTAAACAATTTTCTGCGGATCCATCCCAGCCTTTAAGGCACGAAACAACTCACCACCGGAGACAATATCAGCCCCGCCGCCAAGTTTGGCAAAGAGGCTCATAATCCCAATATTAGAACACGACTTTGTGGCAAAACAGGTTATATGATCCACCGTAAATGCCGAATCAAAGGCCTGAAAATGGCGGATAAGGGTGGCTTTGGAATATAGATAAAACGGGGTGCCAACCTGGGCCGCAATTTCGGGAATATCCACGTCCTCACAATGGAGGGACTTATTTTTATAGTTAAAATGATTCATTTGTTCAGACTACATTCCTTAAATTATTCGTGGTTCAAAGTTATCTGGCATGCATCCTGTTATGGGGCTGTATATCGCACTTTTAAAGAATACTCAGACTCGTTATGGCGCAGACCAATATCAAAGGAAGTCACCACAAAATAGTAAACTCCCGACTCAAGATCGGTTGTATCCTTAAAGCCGATGGCTCCTTTGGGGGCGGTGCCAAGACGTTGCCACTCGCTGTCCCCTTCCCTCTGTCGGTAGACCCGATAGCCACCCAAATCCGAAGCAGCAGAAGGTGTCCAGTGGAGTTGTACACCACGGAGCAAACCAACCACCTTAATATTTGTGGGGGGAACAGGGGGAACCATATCTAGTGACATACCGGAAACCGTGCCACTGGCGTGACCTACAGTATGAAAGCCATTTGCCACCGTAACAGCACGCACGTTGTAATAATAGGTGCGCTCGTTACTGACTCCCCTATCAACAAATAGCGGTTCAGACACCAATTCTCCCAGGGGCGACAACGCCGTTCTGCTACTGCCCCGATACACCTGGTACTGGACGTCCTCAACAAGGGAGCCATCAGCGCGATGGGTTACGGGTTGCCAAGTCAAAGTCAAGACCTGATCCCCCACCTCGATATTAACATCCATGGGGGCACGCAGGGTTGCCTCGTAACTAAAATTCACCCTATTGGACTCGTCACTCCTGATCCGCCAACCTGAATCAGAACGCACCATATACACATAATGGTAGCCAGTTTCAAGGTCGGTATCTTTATAGGTCAAGCGCCCCTTGGGTTTGGCACCACGGGCATCAATGGCGACAACCGTGTCATACACCACCGGACACCCGTTACAATAATCAGCCTGGGCAATAATGGCCTTATACAGTAAAAAAGAGCGGATATTCTTGATGGACTTGCCATCAATGGAGTGGGTTGGATATCGCCATGCCAACGTCACGCCGGTGTCATCCACCCTATATTGCAGGTCTGTGATGGGTTCAGGAATAACCGCCTCAGGCGGCACAACTGGCGTTTTACGACCACAGCCAAAGAGTAAAAATAGAGTAGCAATGCAAAAAAAAAGCCGTTTCATCCCTTGGCCTCGAGCATCTTTTCAGCCCTCTCCAAAGCCTCAGTCACCCGCACAATCCCTGTCCCACCAAGAGACACCCGGCTATTCACCGACCCCTCAACCGACAGGATAGCAAAGACGTCATCTTCAATAACCTTAGAGAATTGCTGGAGTTCCTGCAGGGAAAGTTCCGTTAAGTCTTTTGCTTTTTCAAGGCAATAGGCTACGGTTTGACCGACGATGGAATGAGCCTTGCGAAAAGGGACATTTTTCAGCACCAGATAATCGGCAAGATCGGTGGCCGTCATATAACCACCACCACTGGTGGCTGTGGCTAAACGCTCGGTATAAAACTCCATATTAGCCAAGAGTTCTGCCATAATCCCAAGGGACTGACTCACCGTATCAATGGTATCAAACAGCGGTTCCTTATCTTCCTGGAGATCGCGATTATAGGTCATGGGCAGCCCCTTCAGCAGGGTCAGTACCGCCATGAGATTACCGACAACCCTACCAGCTTTACCCCGAATCAGTTCCGGCACATCCGGATTTTTCTTCTGGGGCATAATGGAGCTACCCGTGCAAAAACCATCAGACAATTCAACAAATTTAAACTCCTCGGTGGACCAGAGGATAAGCTCTTCAGATAGGCGACTGAGGTGCACCTGAATCATGGCGCAGGTGGCACAAAACTCCACGATGAAATCACGATCACCCACGGTATCCATAGAGTTTGCAGTGGAAGCCGGAAAACCAAGCTCACGGGCAACAAATTCCCGGTCAATTGGCAGACCCGTACCAGCCATGGCCGCCGCCCCCAGGGGACAGAGGTTAATCCGCTTTAAACCGTCAGCCAAACGCTCCTTATCACGACCAAACATCTCAAAATAGGCCAGCATATGATGGGAGATCAACACAGGTTGGGCCCGTTGCAGATGGGTATAGCCCGGCATCACCGCACCGAGATATTTGCGGGCCAGCCCAACAAAACTGCGCTGAACTCCGGTGAGCAGGTCTATAATCTCTGCCGTGACATCCCGCATATACAGTCTGGTGTCAAGGTTAACCTGATCGTTGCGACTGCGCGCCGTATGCAGACGCGCTCCGGCATCACCAATCTTCTCCGACAGGGTCTTTTCGATATTCATATGAATATCTTCAAGCTCCGGCCTGAAAACAAAGGTTCCAGCCTCAATCTCAACCTCAATTTCGGAGAGCCCGGCGACAATCTGCTCAAGCTCATCATCCGTGATTAACCCTTGATGGGCCAGCATCTTGGCATGGGCCTTAGATCCGGCAATATCCTGGCGATAGAGGCGTGAATCGTATTGAATTGAAGCGGAAAATGCCTCCACCGAAGCCGCTGTGGACTCAGTGAAACGCCCGCCCCACATTTTAGTATCGTTTGCCATAATTTTTAGAATTTGGGAAGATGAGAATTTGAGAACGAAGAAGAAGGCACTTATCTTTTAACTACAAAAACTCCCTTTTTCTCAAACTCTCAACTTCTTAGGAGCATAAACGCCGATTCTCACGTTCTTCTGTTATTTTCTAGTTAAAGCCCGCATGGTTAGACGCAGGGCATTTAAGCGAATAAAACCTTCAGCATCGGACTGGGTATACACCTCGTCCTCTTCGAAGGTTGCAAAAGACTCCTGGTACAGGGAGTCATCAGATTTACGACCCACAGGGGTACAATTGCCCTTGTAGAGCTTCATCCGCACCACACCATTCACCGTTTTTTGCGCCTCGTCCATGGTCTTTTGCATAAGTTCCATTTCTGGCGAGAACCAAAAGCCGTTATAGATCATCTCGGCGTAACGCGGCATAAGGCCGTCCCGGATCTTCATCACCTCCCGGTCAAGGGTGATGGTTTCAAGATCACGGTGGGCGGCACGAAGAATGGTACCACCGGGGGTTTCATACACCCCGCGCGACTTCATGCCAACAAAACGATTCTCCACCATATCGAGGCGGCCGATACCATTGGCACTACCAAGCTTATTAAGGGCGGTGAACAATTCGTAGGGGGACATCCGCTTGCCATCAAGGGCCACAGGATCACCCTTGGCAAATTCCATCTCAAAATAGGTGGCCTTATCCGGTGCATTCTCAGGGGACACCGACAGCTTGAACATGTCCTCCTCAGGCTCATTCCACGGATCTTCCAGCAACCCACCCTCAAAACTAATATGCAGGACATTCTCATCGGAGCTATAGGGATTCTTCTTGGTGGTGGGTACCGGAATCCCACGCTCTTTGGCGTAGGCTACAAGTTTAGTCCGGGAGTTTAAATCCCAGAACCGCCATGGGGCAATAATCTTTAGTGAAGGATCAATACCAAGATACCCCAGTTCAAAACGAACCTGATCGTTGCCCTTACCGGTGGCACCATGACTCACCGCATCCGCCCCTTCCTGGTGGGCGATACGAACCTGCTCCTTGGCGATAAGGGGACGGGCAAGGGAGGTACCGAGGAGATACGATCCCTCATAAATGGCATTGGCCCGAAAGGCTGGAAAGATATAATCTTTCACAAATTCTTCCCGCAGATCAGAGACAATAACCTTCTCCGCCCCGGTGGCCATGCCCTTTTCGTGTACTGCGTCCCAATCTTCGGTTTGTCCCACATCAGCAGCATAGGCCACCACGGGACATTCATACTCTTCCGCCAGCCATTTTAAAATGACCGAGGTATCCAGACCGCCGGAATAGGCGAGGACGATTTTATTTATATTTTCTGCCATTATTTTTCCTATATTTTGCAGAATTTGAGAATTCAGGAGTTAAGAATATAGCAGCAATTCACAACAAGAACGCCGTAATTCTTCTCAACTTCTGAATTCTGAATTCTGAATTCTGAATTCTCATAAAAGATGTTTTTCCAAAATTGCCATATGGATATGCATCTTGTTTTCAGCCTGATCAAAGGCCACACATTGCGGTCCTTCGAGAACCTCATCGGTAACCTCTTCATCCCGGTGGGCAGGCAGACAGTGGAGGACGGTCATGTCCGCTTTACCACAAGCCATAAGCTCACCATTCACCTGGTATGGCCTGAAAATAGCCAACCGTTCCTTAGCCTCAGACTCCTGGCCCATAGAGGCCCATACGTCACAATTGATGACATCGGCGTCTCTAACTGCCTCCTTGGGATCGCGGACAACCGCAATTGGTTTTACCGCCCCATTCTGGGCATTTTTTAAGATTTCCGCATCAGGATCATACCCTTCAGGACAGGCCAGGGTCAGTTTAAAGCCCAGTTTGGCCGCCGCCTGAACCCAGGTATTGGCCATATTATTGCCATCACCGATCCAGACGATATGCAAATCTTCAAGGGGTTTATCCTTGGCCTCAATTACGGTCATAATGTCGCTTAGGATCTGACAGGGATGGAAGAGGTCGGTCAAGGCGTTAATCACTGGTACCGTGGCATAGGCCGAAAGTTCCTCCACAACATGCTGACCAAAGGTCCGCACCACCAGACCATCGACATAACGGGACATCACCCGAGCCATATCCTTTAAGGGCTCGCCTCGGGAAAGTTGGGTATCTTTTGAAGATAGATAGATCACCTGCCCGCCAAGATTATACATGGCCGACTCAAAGGAGACCCTTGTCCGGGTGGATGGTTTCTCAAAGATCATACCGATGGTACGACCGGCAAGCTGCTGGTGGCGCACGCCATCTTTCGCTTCTTTTTTCAATTCCAAAGCCCGGTCAATATAGGCTTGCAACTCAGACTTATTAAAATCCCCGAGGGATACAAGATGTGTAGTCATTATTCTTTTTGCGATAGGTGGATGAACCACCCTCGTTACGTTTTATTCAGGCTGCAACGAGCAACCATTATGACACCAGCTAACTTGCCCAGATAGCGCAAGAAAGATGGCACTGCACCAAAGAAGCATGAATACATAAAATCCGTTTTTTTGGGAAGTTATTTTTACTTTTTTAGCTTAAAAACGGCAACGGCGCAGGGAATAGTCTAACTTTAGACATAAAAAAAGCATGGGATAAAAAACCCATGCTTTCTTACAACGCCATACCCAGATTAAAAAATCTACACGGCTGAAATATTGGAAATAACCTCTTCGATCATCGCAACCATGGCATCAATCTCTTCAATGGTAACAATAAGCGGCGGTGTACAGCGGATCACCTTACCACCAGCAAGGGTCACAAGAACACCATAGTTAAACAGTTTTTTAACTATTTCCGGGGCCTTTTCAGCCACATGATCATTTAAAACAATACCCTGAATAAGCCCTGTTCCACGCACCCCAGCACAGAACTGGTTATACTGGTCAGCCACCGACTTTAATTGCTTATGCAGATAATCGCCGCGCTCCTTCACGCCCTCAAGAAAACCGTCACTGATTAATGTTTTAAGGACGGTACAGGCCGCTGCACAGGACACCGGGTTGCCCCCAAAGGTTGTGGCATGATCACCGGGCCCAAAGGACGCCGCAACCTTGCTGGTTGTAATCATGGCCCCAATGGGCAAACCATTGCCCAGGGCCTTGGCGGTGGTCAGGATATCGGGCCGAATCCCAAACTGCTCATAGGCAAACAGAGATCCTGTCCGCCCCATACCCACCTGAATTTCATCGAGAATAAGCAGGATAGAATTTTGATCACAGAGACGACGGATCCCGCGGAGATACTCTTTGTCCAGAGGGCGAACACCACCTTCACCCTGGAGTGGTTCAATCAAAACGGCACAGGTCTTCTGGGTGATGAGCTTGTCAAGGGCTGACAAATCACCGAATGGGGCATGGTAAAAACCAACGGGGAGCGGCTCAAAACCTCTGTGGTAATGCCGCTGGCCTGTGGCCGCCAGGGTCGCCAGGGTACGTCCATGGAAAGAACCCTCCAGAGAAACAATCTCAAAACAACCGGGTTCCGCATGTTTCCTAGCAAGCTTGATCGCCGCCTCATTGGCCTCGGCCCCGGAGTTTGCCAGAAAGACCTTATCGCCAAAGGAATTATCCACCAGCATTCCGGCCAGCTCAATCTGCGGAACGGTGTAGTACAGGTTCGAAACATGAACCAGTTTTTTGGTCTGGGCAATAATGGCTTCAGTTACAGCAGGGTGACAATGCCCCAGACTACACACAGCAATTCCCGAGGCAAAATCAAGATATTCATTACCATTGGCATCGGTCAACCGACACCCCTTACCCTCAACCATAACCGCCGGAAAACGACCATAGGTATTGATAAATACCTGGTCACTCATCCTCATCAAATCTTTCATAAAATGATCTCCGTGCCAATCCCTTCCCGGGTAAAGGTTTCAAGAAGCAGGGCATGGGGAATACGACCATCTATGATATGGGCCTTACCAACGCCACCTTTTATTGTCTTAATACAGCAGCCTATTTTAGGGATCATGCCACCGGTAGCCGTGCCGGACTCTATAAGCCCCTGGGCCTTTTGCAGGTTCATGGATGAGATAATCTCCCTGGCCTCATCAAGTACCCCCTCAACATCGGTAAGGAGCACCAGTTTCTCAGCCTTTAACTCCTCGGCAATGGCCCCGGCGACAAAGTCGGCATTGATATTATAGGCCAGCCCCTCCTCCCCCACACCCACGGGGGCTACGACCGGAATAAAATCCTTGGTATCCAAAGTCAGAAGCACCTCGGGATTGACATGGGTGACTTCACCCACCCGGCCAAGATCAATAAGTTCAGGTGGCGCATCCTCCACCTCCTTCATAATCTTCATTTTTCTGGCCTGAATCAGATCACCATCCCGACCAGAAAGACCGATGGCACGCCCACCATGGAAGTTAATCAGACCAACAATTTCCTTGTTGACCTTGCCCACCAGAACCATCTCAACCACATCCATGGTTTCGCCGTCAGTAACACGCATACCATCGATATAATTTGATTGAATATTCATCTTCTTGAGAAACTGATTGATTTGCGGGCCACCGCCATGGACAATCACCGGGTTGATGCCGATATACTTCATCAGGATAATATCCAAGGCAAAATTTTTCTTCAGATTCTCATCAACCATGGCGTGGCCGCCATATTTAATGACCACAGTTTTACCAAAAAACTCTTTAATGTACGGTAGAGACTCAATAAGAATCTCCGCCGTTTCACGCCCTTCACGCATGCATCTCTCCCCCCATCAAAACTCGCTGCAAATGGTTATAAATTTTCTAATCCCTCCACCACGGATAACATAGGCACCTCGCACAAAACGTGGTGGACTTATCCCTGGCAGCGGCATCTTTTTATGCCAATAATGAAATGTTCATTCGAAAAACCTCTCCCGCCAAACCTCAAAGCTTACCATAAAGTGACACCATGGGGCGAAAAAAGACGTTTTATGTCACACAACACCCTGTTTACTATAATAATTCATAGTTCCGTCAAGGGGATTTAACTATGGTTACCCGGTAAATCTATTAGAAAAAGGCTGAGTCCGGTCTTTTCCTCTTGCAATTTAGTTGCCACCAACTATCTTATTTCGAAACAAAGGGGAAACCAAACCTCCAACCATTAAAGCCTGTTTCAGGAAATACCATGCTCTTCCCGAAAATCATCCTCGCCATCACCCTTTACTTTTTGGCCCTTTGCCCTCAGGCCTTAGCCGTTATGGATTTTAACAGTGACACCCCCATCTATGTCTCGGCAAACAAGATGGTCTCCCACGACAAGGAGAAAGCGGTTGTCTTTACGGGCAATGTCCAGGCCAAGCAGGGTGATATGATCATCAACGCCGAGATGATGACGATCTACCACGGAGCCACAAAACAACCCGCCACAACAGCAAACAAAACCGCCTCCACCAAAATCGATAAAATTATCGCCACCGGCAACGTGGAGATAATTCAAGAGGGGTTCGTTGCCACCGGCGACAGGGTGGAGTATCTCGCCAGCACAGAGATTGTCACCCTCACCGGCAATGCGAAAATCATTCAGGATAACAACATGGTCACCGGTCATCAAGTGGCCATGGATCTGGCCAAAGGAACCACCACAGTGACCCCGAAACAGTGCGAAACAACCAGCGAAGCGGGGAGTAAGCCCGCTGTAAAACCCAAGGTTGAGATGTATTTTTATCCAAAGTCAGATAAGGCAGAAAGCAAATAATATGGCCAAACTGGAAACGCGAAATATTGTCAAGGAGTACAAGGGCCGCCGGGTGGTAGACCGTATCAACCTCAAGGTGGAGACCGGCTCGATCATTGGTATGCTCGGCCCAAATGGGGCGGGCAAGACCACAACATTTTACACCATTGCCGGATTTGTTCAGCCCACCAAAGGCCAGATCCTCTTGAACGATGAAGAGATCACCTCCCTCCCCATCCACAAACGTGCTCTGCGCGGAATCTCCTACCTGGCCCAAGACCCCTCCGTATTTAAAAAATTAACAGTGGAGGAGAATGTCCGCATTATTCTGGAACCCCTTGGCATACCCAGGCAAGAGATTAAAACCCGCACTGAAGAGTTAATGCACGACCTTAAAATTGAATATCTTGCCAAAAACATGGGACACGCCCTGTCTGGTGGTGAACGGCGGCGAGTGGAGATTATGCGCGCCCTGGCGACAAAGCCTGAATTTATCCTTTTAGATGAACCATTTGCCGGTATTGACCCCCTGTCAGTGGCAGACCTACAGGAAATAATAAAAGAGCTAAAAGAGAAAGGACTAGGTATACTTATCTCAGATCACAACGTGCGGGAAACCCTTGCTGTCTGCGATTTTGCCTACATCGTCAGTAGCGGAAAAATCCTGACAAGTGGTACGGCAACGGAAATTATTGACGACGATCTGGCGAGGAAAATGTACTTGGGCCAGACCTTTTCAATGTAGAACAAACAAGAGCGCCTAGGCGATTTTCACAGAAACTCTCCCAGTCATTGCCTTAACTCCTCAACCCCAACTGTCTGGAGAACAACACACCCAGACTACAATGCAAACCATTTAAAGAACATGGCCCTTGAACTCCGACAAACCCTGAAACTGTCCCAACAACTGGTCATGACCCCCCAGTTGCAACAGGCCATCAAGCTGCTGCAACTGTCACGCCTTGAGCTTGCGGACACCATCACCCAGGAGATCGAACAAAATCCGGTACTTGATGACGACACACCGTCACTTAACTCAGATCTTGCCCCCGGTCCGGATCAGGCCCCTGCCCCCGACCAGACCAACAAGGAACAATCCGACCACACCTCCGAAGTTGACATAGACAATAACTCCGAAATACCTGAAATCAACTGGGCCGACTATGCCAACGAGTATGAACCAATATCCTCATATAACCCCAGGGGTTCAGATAGCGAAGAAACGGGTTCACGCCTTGACATCCTCTCGGAAAAACCAAATCTTCTCTCCCACTTAAACTGGCAGCTCTCCTTTATCGAGACCAGCGAAGAGGAAGACGAAATCCTTGAGTCCATTCTCGGTAACCTGAACCAAAACGGTTTCCTTGAGGCCGAACTTGAAGAAATTGCCGAGCAAACAGGCTTTAGTGTTGATGAGGTTGATGATGCCCTAGAACTTCTGCAAAGCCTTGAGCCTTCAGGCGTTGGCGCCAGAAATGTCCAGGAATCCTTACTCCTACAACTCAAACGTTTAAACTTGGCAAAATCACTGCCCACCGAAATCGTTAAAGACCACCTCCATTTCCTGGAAACAAAAAATTATATCGCCATCGCCAAGGCAACTCGTCACAAGGTTGAAGACGTTGTGGCTGCGGTCAACATCATTATCGACCTTGACCCCCGCCCAGGTCAGGCCTATTCCAACGAAGAACCGCAGTACATCACCCCCGATGTCACCGTCCAAAAAATTGATGGCGAGTACGTCATCCTCCAAAATAACGATGGTCTGCCAACCCTGAAAATAAGTGCCTATTACAGGTCGGTAATGCAGGACAAAAAGTCAACCCCGGCTGCAACCAGAGAATATATTCAGGATAAGGTCCGTGCCGCCCAATGGCTGATCAAGTCTATCCAGCAACGGCAACGGACAATATATAAGGTGGTTGAATCTCTTATTAAATTTCAATATGATTTCTTTGAAAAAGGTGTTGCCCATTTAAAGCCCCTAGTCCTACGGGATGTGGCTGAAGATATTGAAATGCACGAATCCACCGTCAGTCGAGTGACCAGTAACAAGTATGTGCACACGCCCCAGGGCACCTTTGAACTTAAATACTTCTTCAACTCGGCCATTGAACGTAAGGGCGGTGGCGAGGCCATGTCCTCCGAGTCTATCCGTCAGCAACTGAAACAGATTGTTGCCAAGGAAAATCCCGACAAGCCCTACTCAGATCTTGCCATATCCAAATTATTTGGCGATGAAAATATCAAACTTGCCAGGCGTACCGTTGCCAAGTACCGGGAACAGCTCGGCATTCTCCCATCCAAGTACCGCAAAAAACCCAAACTAAAATAAGATGAACCCACTCGACCCTGACCACGTTATTGCAAGCCTTAAGGCCCAAACAAAAAAAGAGGCCTTAGTCGAACTGGCAGCATTATTTCAGGACGTCGACCAGGATCTTCTGGTGCAGAAGCTGATGGAACGGGAAAGCCTTGGCTCCACAGCCATTGTCAGCGGCATGGCCTTGCCCCATGCCAAAATAAGCGGAATTGACGACATTTTAATTGCCGTTGGGCGTAGTGAAACCGGCATCCACTGGGCCGCCCAGGACGGACAACCCGTCCACCTGATCCTCCTTATGCTCGCCCACCCCAAGGCCTCTGCCAGCTACCTGCAAACCCTGGCAAGCCTCAGCCGAGTCCTTAGAAACAACGCCGACTGCTCACAGCTACAACACGCCAGCGACAACGATGAAATTTACAGAATTTTACAGGGATGCCTGCAATCGGCTTAATAAACAAACTAAACTTTCCCACTTGATGTATAGCCCGGTTGTTGTGAGGCTGTTTGCGATTCAATGCAAAGTCGCTTCTTTTGAATTCAGGATTCAGCAGCCTGAATTGAAATAATACTTCACGCCCAGCAAGGGCATAAAACGACGACAACCCGTCAGTGTCGCACAAGTGGGAAAGTTGAGTAAACAAAGTATTGTCCCGAAAAGAATATACGCCAGAACTGGGCAATCCAACCTGCACAAAAAAGAGAGCCTGCCATGGTAGAAGCAACCACCCCCCAAACCATTCTAATTACAGGACTCGCCGGTTCCGGCAAATCCACCGCCCTTAACGTCTTCGAAGATATGGGCTATTACTGCATTGACAATCTGCCCTGTTTTCTCATTGAAGACCTGGTCAACAAGACCACAAGCGGCTCAAAAAAGATCGCTAAACTGGCACTGGTTATGGATGGCCGGGATAGCTCATTCTTCTCATCCTTCAAAAACACCATTACCCTTCTGGAAAAAATGCGCGGTACGGTTACCACCTTTTTTCTCACCGCAGATGACGCTGTCCTTACCAGACGCTTTAGTCAGATGCGCCGGAACCATCCAACCCCCGACAACATGCCCCTAGCCCAGGCCATCGCCAACGAGCGCAGACGTTTTGCCGCCATCCAACTTGACCAGCAACACACCATTGATACCAGCAATACCACCCCCACCATACTGCGAAACATTCTCCAAAAGTCCTGTGGCATCTCCTCCTGCGATCAACCCCTACCAGTCACCCTGACCTCCTTTGGCTTCAAGCATGGCGTCCCCCCCGAGGCCGACCTGGTCTTTGATGTCCGCTTTCTACCCAACCCCTATTTTGAGACCAAACTTCGTGGCCGCACAGGCAAAGACCCGGAGGTGGCTGAATTTGCCCTGGCAGGCCAGGCCGGACAAGATTTCTTCAGCCATCTGCAACCACTTTTGGCCTTTTTAATCCCCCAATATCAACAGGGGGGTAAAATTTCCTTAACCATTGCCATCGGCTGTACCGGCGGCAAGCACCGCTCGGTGGCCGTAACAGAACAGCTATCTGGAGTCATTGCGGAGTTTAAGGTGGATCTGCATGTGAGTCATCGGGATATTGGCAAGGAATGATGAGAGACTGTCAGGAGTTTACCCTTGAGGGCCCCTGTCACAATAACTACTGCACCTTTCCCTCCATACCGGCAATAATTTCCTGTAACGCACCACTCTCAAACAAATAGGTGTTGCCACAAAATTCACAGCGAACCTCCACGCCATCCGGTTTTTCTTCCTTAAGCTTAAAAAGATCATCCTTATCAAGGGCAAACAGAGCCTGTTGCATCTTCTCTTCACTGCAGGAGCATTGATAGCACAGGTTTTGGCCCAAAAGAGCCCGGTGGGGGATTTCAGCCAAAAGAATCTCTAAAATATCAGCGGGGGTTTTACCTTCAGCAAGCAAGGCTGTTACTGAACCGAGCCGTTTGATGTTCGCTTCAAGGCTCAATATCAACGACTCATCGGCAGGGGGTAGAGATTGCACCAAAAAACCTCCAGCACTGATAATCTGCCCGGCTTGATCCACCTGCACCCCTACACCTATAGCGGAAGGGGTCTGTTCGGACTCCGTAAGATAGAAGGCCACATCCTCGCCAATCTCACTGGTGTAGAGTTGCACAGTTCCCTCATAGTTCTGCTTTAGCCCGATGTCTTTGGTAACGGTAAGAAAACCAGCCTGCCCCAAACCCGTCGCCACATCAATACAACTATCCTTCAAAGGCACATCGGCATGGGGATTTGCCACATAGCCCCGCACCTCTCCAGTGCAAAATCCCTCAGTCACAATCTTGCCCAGAGGGCCGTTACCTTCAAATTTCAACATCACCCGCTGATCATCTTTCAGCAATGCTGCAAGAAGAACATTTGCCGTAAGGGCACGGCCTAGAGCCACCGTTGCCACCGGCCCCGTATCGTGCCTTCTG
Organism: Deltaproteobacteria bacterium; assembly: GCA_024277655.1. Classification (GTDB taxonomy): domain Bacteria; phylum Desulfobacterota; class Desulfobulbia; order Desulfobulbales; family SURF-16; genus JAJRUT01. The sequence continues at coordinate 32,719 of JAJRUT010000084.1, forward strand.
CACGCCTCAGCCACCAAATCGGTGGTAACACAGGCCAGGCAAAAAAACCTGCCATCACTGGAAATAACCCGCTGTAAATGATCAGCCATAACAACCCCACAATTAATTAAAGGAAAAAGCGCGCAAACAGAAAGAGTAGCCCCCCGCAAACAAAAACGTCAACTACAGCTTTTACAAATCACTGCCAACATCCACGGAGACAGGTCGACCGCTGAAAACTGCAGCCGTGCCACCAAGGGGAACCTGAACCTCACGATACTGCCACCTATACGCCGTCTCTGTTTCGGGCAGGGACGCGACAAGATCAGCAAACCCACGTTTATCATACATCCGAATCATACTGACAAGACCATCCCACAGCAGACACATGGGGATTAAAGGCACAAAGAAGGTGAACAGTAATTTAAGAACACGTTTTTTTGAGCTTAACATGCCATTTCTGGCAAGGTTGGGAAATCCGTGGATAAACAGGGGGAAAAAGGCCTTAATACTACCAATAAACGGCTCGGCGATAAAAACAGCAATACCTCTTCTCTTGGCATCTGCTAAAAACAGGCGCGCCACATCAGGATCAAAATGATGAAAGGCGCTGAGCACCATCCGCATATCATGCGTGGGTGTTTCAGGGGGATAACGGAGATCTACACTATGACGAATCGGAGTCAACAGCCCAGAGTGCTGCTCACAGTTTTTTTGCATCACCATGGTCAGGGGATACAGATCGGAAACATAGATCCGAGGCGGGGTGTGGTCGCTTCGACAAATGGCATCTAAAAAGATAACCGTGGACTCCCCGGAACCTGCGCCAAACTCCAAAATCCCAGTCACCTTGGCATCACTGCAAAACTGGATAAACATGGGAGCCAACACATCATACACCCCCGCATCACGAATAGCTTTCCCGAGTACCTCCAATATTGACTCGCGGATAAACGTAGGACATTTTGGCCAATCGTTAAATTCAAAGGTAAGTATTTTTTTTAAAACACTGGTCATCCCCACAACTATGGCCATGGGGAAAGATCTACTATTTCACCATTACCCACCTTAATCTCCCTAAAGATAGACATAGGTTGATTTTTTTTATGTAAAATCAAACAACGGGCAACAATAAGATGGGTCACCAGGAGAATATTACCCGCATCATACGTCCGGGCAATTTTCTCCACCTGGGCCACGGCCCGACCCTGCACCTGATACAAATCTTCGCATCCAGCCACCTGAAAAAGATCAGGGCTGGCAAGCCAGGTGGGATATTCATCACCAAATTTTTCCCTGATTTCATCCTTAGTCAGACCATCCCAATGGGGCAGGTTTATATCAACAAGACCTTCGGCCTTATGGACGGGAATCTTGTTATTTGAAATAATTTCAGCTGTTTGCATAGTTCTTTGCAGAGAACCAGCGTAGATTGCCTGTAGCTTTAACTGCGACAGCTCAGGCCCGAGTGCTAAAATCTGCTCCTTGCCTTCTGCAGATAACGGTTCAGCAGTACGACCAGCAAATTTGTTGTCAAGATTGGCCGGGGTCTTGCCATGCCGGATCATATAAAGATGGGGTGCCATTGAATTACCTGCAAAATGTCTTGCGAGAGGGAACTTGCTTGGAGTAAAGTGCATAGGTTTTTTACTCTAATAAACCTACTTTTAGGGGCATCATATCTTGAATAAGCTTATTCGTCACATCAATTTTAGCCTGATTATTATAACTCTCGCCCTCTTTTCCCTGCCAACCGTAAGTCTTGCCGAAACGCAAAAAACCATCTACATCTCACCTTTCAAGGTTCACGCCAAAAAGGATATGTCCTTTTTGAAGGACGCCATGCGCGCCATGATGGCAAGCCGTCTTGCCGCCAACGCCGGGCTCCAAATTACCGAAAATAAAGCCAAAGCGGATTACACCCTAGACGGGGCTATCACTGCCATTGGCAATAGCCTGAGCATCAATGCCAAGATCACCAGCGCAGATGGCTCCACCCCAGAGGCCACCTACTACGCCACCGCCGCCAGCGAAGACGAGATTATTCCAGCGGTGGACACCCTGGCCCGCACCATCAGCCATAAATCTTTTAGTCGTAAGGAAACACCAGACACCGTATCCCAGGGAGCTTGGCAGCCCCAGACTTCGCCAGCAATTACCCCTCCCCCCGAGAAAAATGCCGGCTTTGAGACAGCCCATCCAGACCGGGCCTTTATCCAGCCGCACGCAACAGTCCAAACTAGCCCATTACCACCTGTTGTTGTGACTAAGTCACCGACTAAACCACAGCCTCAGCCGACTGACCCCGCCACTGTTATAGCCCAGACAGTATCCGCACCTGGAGGATTTCAAAAAACCCGCAACTTTCCCATTTCCATGCAGGATCTGACCGTGGGGGATATAGATGGAGACGGCACAAATGACCTCATCGTGGCCTCGACCAGTGAAATTTTTGTCTACCAGATAGCCGGTACCAACCTTGCGCATTTCGGCCAAATTTCTCTACCAGCAAATCACAAGATTATTTCCATAGAAATAGCTGATCTCGACACCAATGGTCTTAGCGAAATCTATGTCACCTCTGTCGACCATAACAGCCGCCCCAGCAGCATGGCAGTCCACTGGCAAAACAATCGCTTCAGCTATCTTTTCCAGAACCAGCGCTGGTTTATTAAGCCCATCTTTACCCCCGGCCAAAATCTTATTTTGGCCGGACAGCGTGGCGGGATTGAATTCCCCATGAGTAAGGGGATTTTTGAGCTACACCTCCAGGATGGCCAGCTTCAGGAGGGAAATAAACTCACCGTTCCCGACCAAGCCAATATTTACAATTTTGCCATGGCAGATCTTGATGGCGATGGCGTGACAGAGGTCATCATGCTCGATGAGGACGACCGCCTCCATGTCACCATGACCGGTGGTCGTAAACTGTGGTCAAGCGATGAGCATTATGGCGGAACTCTGCGTTTTGTTGGTGGAAAATCAGCTACCCGCAAGAAAGGTGGAGCCAATAAACAGCCGGTGAGCGAAAGAGGAGATGCCAGCCAGGATCGCCTGTATATCCATTCCCGCCTGATTATTACCGATATCAACAACGACAATAAACCGGACGTGATCGTTAACAGAAACCTCTCCTCGGCCTCCAGAATCTTTAAAAACTTCAAGGCCTACCCAAGTGGCGAGATCCATGCCCTGACATGGAACGGTATCGGACTTAGCGAGCTATGGCACACCCCGAAAATCGATGGTTACGTTGCCTCATACACGTTCAACAAGGGGCCGAACTCAGACCAAACCAGACTCTATGTGGGACTTATAATTAACAGCGGCTGGATGGATATGCTCAGCGCCAAAGACTCAACCGTGTTAATTTTCCCCCTGCCGGCAGATACACCTGATCAATAAACCACATGAGGTGGAACCTTCCCGCCTGCTTTGGGCGAGGTGCTAGCCTCGCAGTATAAAATCAGGTCAACAACCACCATGCCATATGATACCCTATAGCAAAATACTTCACAGGAAGGAGATATGGCGACATTTACAGGGACACCAAACCAGGGGTTAGCAGGCGCAACCCTTGGTTTTTTTATTGGTTTTGCCGCCGTCTCCCTCTATGGCCCTACCGCCGCTTTAATCAAACAACAAATCCAACTCTCCCCTGTGCTCATCGGCCTTTTAGTGGCTGCCCCCAATTTATCCGGCTCCCTGCTCCGTATTCCGTTCTCAGCCTGGGTCGATACCTCCGGCGGTCGCAAGCCCATGCTCACCCTGCTGACCCTCTCAATTATTGGCATGATCGGCCTCTCCTATCTCCTCTCCACCAAGGCCAATCAATTAAATGGTCATTACCTGGAGTTGCTGGTCTATGGGGTGCTGTCCGGTTGCGGGATTGCCACCTTCTCCGTTGGCATCAGTCAGACCTCCTACTGGTTCCCCATGCACCGTCAAGGTTCCGCCCTTGCCACCTATGCCGGGATAGGGAATCTTGCCCCCGGAATCTTTGCCTTTTTAATTCCTCTTGTTGCCCTGCCTGTTTTAGGCTTGAGTGGCGCTTATATTGGTTGGCTGATCTTCCTGACCTTTGGCACCATCGCCTACTTCTTCCTGGGTAAAAACGCCTGGTATTTTCAGGCTATTCATAATGGCGAATCTAAAGAGCAAGCGATTCGTAGCGCAAAAGAGATGGGGCAGGAGATCTTCCCCAAGGGGCGACTGATTGACTCCCTGAAAACCTCCGGCACCAAGAGAGCCACCTGGATTCTCGTTGCCATCTATTTTTCCACCTTCGGTGGTTTTTTGGCACTTACCGGCTGGTTGCCAAACTACTGGATGTCTTTTTTTGATCTGCCCATTAAAATTGCCGGAGGACTTACGGCAGCCTACGCCATCATTGCCTCTTTGGTTCGCATCTATGGTGGACTCCTAGCTGATAAATATGGCGGTAAGACCACCCTGTTTTACTCTTTGTCTATTATGCTCATCGGCAGCTTTATGATGACCATTTCAGCCGCCCTACCTGGGGCCATTGGCGGTGTACTCCTTATGGCCATCGGTATGGGGGCTGGTAATGCTGCCGTATTTAAACTCGTCCCCAAAGCAGCACCGGATGCCATTGGCGGAGTTGCTGGCTGGGTCGGAGGGCTGGGTGCCTTCGGCGGATTTGTCATTCCTCTGGTTATGGCCCTCTTTCTCACTGAAGGGGCACAAAACGACAGAGGATATGGGGCAGGATTTTTTCTCTTTATTATTCTCTCCCTGCTGTCCATGCTGGCCACCAAACTCTTTTCAACAACAGGTGAAAGATAAAGAGGATGCCTCCTAACCTTTTACCCTTAACCATTTTATTCTAGAAAAATGCCCAAGCCAACTATAACCCATACCATTTGCGGCTACTGCTCCACCGGTTGCGGCCTGTCCATCCACCAACTTGAAACCGGAGAGATGAAGATTAGACCCAGGGCAGGGTATCCGGTAAATAACGGTTCTCTCTGCCCCAAAGGTGCCAAACTGTTTGAACCTTTTATGGCCCCAGACCGGGCTGTTTCCCCCATGCGTCGAGAAAATGATGGTTCCATGACCAGCCTTAGCTGGGATGAAAGTTTGGAGGAAATGTGCACAAGATTTAAACAGATCATCCATGACCATGGCCCCGAGGCGGTGGCCTTTCTATCCACCGGCCAAATTACCACTGAGGAGTTTGCCCTGCTTGGTGCTTTGACTAAATATGGCATGGGCATCCTGGATGGTGACGGCAACACCCGTCAGTGTATGGCCTCATCGGTGGTGGCATACAAACAAGCCTTTGGCTTTGACGCGCCACCATACTGCTATGCGGACTTTGAAGAGTCTGATCTGATTATTCTTGTTGGATCCAACATGGCTATTACTCAACCGATCATGTGGAGACGCACCCGTAAGAATAGCCACAATAGTAAAATCATTACTATTGACCCCCGTGCTTCACAGACAGCCACAAAATCCGACGTCCACTACCAGATTAAACCAAAGACAGACCTCTTCCTGTTTTACGGTATTGCCCGACGTCTAATCGTCAAAGGCTGGGTTGATGATGATTTTGTCCAAAATAACACCAAAGGATTCACCGAGTTTGCGCAATTTGTCAGGGACTTCAACCTTGAAATGGTGAGTGTTGAAACAGGATTATCGGTGCCGGAAATAAAGGAACTAACCAGACTCATCCATGAACATAAACGGGTATCATTCTGGTGGGCCATGGGCATCAACCAGTCATACCAGGGCGTGCGTGGCGGCCAATCTCTCATCAATCTGGCCCTCATGACAGGTAATATTGGCAGACCTGGAACAGGGGCAAATTCGGTCACCGGACAATGTAACGCCATGGGGTCACGACTCTTCTCCAACCTGTCCAATATGTACGGCGGGCGCGATTTTACTAATCCAAAACAGCGCGCAGAACTTGCCAAAATTCTTGATATTGATGAGAAACTCATCCCCACCCGTCCTTCAAAACCATACAACCAGATTGTTGAATCCATTGCCGATGGTACGATTAAAGGGTTGTGGGTTATTGCCACCAACCCGGCAAGTTCCTGGATTAATCAGTCAGACTTCCTCGCGACTTTAAAAAAGCTCGACTATCTTGTGGTGCAGGATATGTACACCACCACAGCCACAGCAAAATATGCTGATCTTATTTTACCGGCGGCAGGCAGTGCCGAAAAGACAGGAACTTTTATTAATTCGGAACGAAGAATAGGCGTCCTCAACAGCCCCATTTCTCCTCCAGGACTAGCCCTGTCAGACTTTGATATTTTCCTGAAAATTGCCGATAAATGGGGTTGTGCTGATCTGTTAAAAAAATGGCAGACACCGGCAGCAGTTTTTGAGATTCTCAAGGAGACCTCGCGGGGTACGGTCTGCGACATTAGCGGCATTCGTGATTATGCCATGCTTGACGCTGAAAATGGTATTCAGTGGCCATATCCGGAAAACAACCCTGATACGACCAAGCAACGCCGCCTTTTTGCTGATAAAACCTTTTATCATGATGACGGCAAGGCCAGGTTCTGTTTTGCCCCAGTGGCACCGGTGCCTGAACCCACTGATGCAATGTGGCCCTTATGGCTCCTCACCGGACGCGGAACAATATTCCATTGGCACACAAGGACAAAAACAGGAAAAATAGAGGCGTTCAATCGTCAATATTCTAAGCAACCATATATCCTTATCCACCCTGACGATGCCACCAAATATGGGGTTGAGCAGGAGAAAATGATCACCGTTGTCTCCCGCCACGGCCGGGGGCGGTTTCAAGCCAAATGGAGTGAGACCATGGCACCTGGACAGATTTTTATTTCCATGCATTATCAGGTTACCAACCAACTAACAGGGCCCTACTTTGACCCGTTATCCTTTCAGCCCTCATACAAAGCTACGGCTGTTCGAATTGAAAAAGAGTGACAGTAAGCAGGTTGGCTGTTAGGTGTTTAAGCTCAAGGCTGTTTTAACAAGAGGAGCTTTCTATGGCACAAGCCACCTTTCGCTGTTCCATTTGCCAATATGAAGTCGACGGCCCAACCCCGCCTGCCCGTTGCCCTGTCTGTGCAGCAAGCCGGGATAAGTTTATCGCCATTCAGGCCGAGTCACAAACTGCAAAGGACCTTACCACCCCACCCCTCAGCGAATATCTCAGTGAGTGGAGCCGGGAAGAGTATGAATCAGAAGAAAAATTTTCTATTATTCAGAAAATATCGAAAACCGGTGTCAGTGAAATATCCCCCATGGGAACCCGTAAATCATTTCCTGGCCTTGAAACAATCCTGTTTCGCGGTAGCCAATTTCACCGGTTCCCCCTGGATGAACATCAAGATGTAACCACCAAAACGGTGATTGGCCCAAAAGCTAAACACCCCCTAATCCTTGAAATCCCCTATTTTGTCTCCCATATGTCCTTTGGTGCCTTGTCCAGAGAGGCCAAGACTGCCCTTGCCATCGGTGCCGCCAGAGCTGGCACAGCAACCGGAACCGGAGAGGGTGGTTTACTGCCGGAGGAGAGGGAGCATGGCAAATATGTTATCTATGAGATTGGCACCGCCCTGTACGGGCGCAACAAAGAGGCCATGCAACAGGCAGATGCCGTTGAAATAAAATTTGGTCAGGCGGCAAAACCGGGAATGGGTGGCCACTTACCCGGCTCCAAGGTTACCGCTGAGATTGCCGCCATTCGCGGTATCCCTGAAGGCGAAGATTTTATCTCACCAAACTCCCAACCCGGTATTAAATCGGCGGAAGATCTAAAACAATTTGTCTCAGCCATCCGTGAGACCACCTGTGGCAAACCTGTGGGGATTAAATTCACCGCAGGTCACATAGAAGAAGACCTGAAATTTGTCCTCTTTGCCAAACCTGACTTTATCACCGTTGATTGTAGGGGTGGAGCCACCGGTGCCGCACCAAACTTCATCCGTGACCATATCTGCCTCCCGGCAATCTATACCATCCGCCGGGTACGTAAGTATCTTGAGCAAAACCAGTCAGCCATTACATTTTGCGTAACAGGGGGCTTTCGCGACTCCACCGATATTGCCAAAGCCATCGCCCTTGGTGCCGATGCCGTTGCCCTTGCCACCACGCCACTCCTTGCCATTGGTTGCCAACAGTATCGTATTTGTAATACCGGCAAATGCCCGGTGGGAATCGCTACCCAAGATCATGATCTACGCAAACGCCTTAACATTACCGCCTCAGCAGAGCGTTTTGGTAATTTTGCCCATGCCACCACCGAAGAATTAAAGGCCCTGGCCCGAGTCAATGGCCATAACAATATTCACGACCTTGGCCTTGCGGACATCTTTACTATTAGTAATGAAGTCTCTCTTAATACCGATATTAACTTTGCTTAAAGCAGACGGGCTGTCTTATGCATAAATTCCAAGAAGTTACCTTGAAAATTGCGGTTCAGAGTATAACCTGGCCTCCCGCATAAGCCGTTTAAATTTAAACGTTACGCCAATTGCTTAGAACACTATAACCATTTACATTTACTCCTTATTTTTCAAAGAATGCATGCTTACCCCCCCGGAGATTTTTGATGGCTGATGAACACCTGCAGCACCTAATGCAACTCATCGAGGCAAAGCAGGTTTACACCAGCTACGCCCTGCTTAGAAAAATCCCGGCCGACACCTATATTCCGGGGAAGCAAAAGATCCATGACGAGTTAAGGGCAGCCCTCATCAAAGGTAAGGCCATCCATGCTATCTTGCAAAACAGCCGGAATAATGGGGACTACCCCACTGCCCTTCACCAGGGGTTAAAACTGCAAAAAATTGTCCCGGACTACCCAAACCTAAAGCATGACATTGCCGCCATCAGAACCGTCTTAAAAAAGCTCGAGGCAACGCTCTCAGAGGCCAAGATAGCCGCGAGTCATGGGCGAAAAGAAGAGGTTGTCAAACTTCTGCAGACCATTCGCCAAATCGATGCCAAGCATAGTGACATCGCTCTTATAGAGAAAACCGTCCGCCGCAAGGCTCAAAGTAAGAGTGTCACAAGTATTATTGTGTCAACCCTGATCATTGTTCTGCCCTGCATCCTTTTTGGGGCTGAAAAAATAATGCTCTGGCAAGCCCAGGACAATCTAAACAGCGCCTCACAACAAATCAAGATCAGCAAATTCAAAGAGGCCAACAAATCCATTGCCAAGATGCATAGTAACCTGCGCTTCATCCAGGTGTTCAACCGACTGGACAAAGAAGCCCTTGAACAACAGGCCACCTCCCTGCAATCCTCCATGGTCTTTGTCCAGGGGATGCGTGGACGAGTTATCCACGATGGCGAGTTTATCAGTGAAAGGAAAAAGAATATCATCACCAACCTTGAAACTCTCATGCTCAAAGCCTCTGGTCTGGCCGACCAAGAGGAATGGCAAGAGGCCTTGGCCACTTACAACGAAACCCTGGCCTTTATTCAGCAGCATGAGACGCAAATTGGCTCAGAGAAACCGATTATTTTCAAAGAAATAGTTGAACTTGAGCGCAAAAAAGAGGAGGCCAGCAAACAACGGCAAAGGGAAGAATGCTTGACCCTTATTGCCCAGGCAAACAAGACCTATGGTCAAAAGAAATGGCAAGAGGCCCTCGACAAGTACAATGAGGCCTTTGAGCTTGCAAGGGTTACAGATGTCAGTGCAAGTTGCGTTAGTGAGCAAAGTCGTAACCAGTATAACGCCAGTATGGTCTCCACCTTACTCAATAAGGGCGATGCATTAAAAAAAGAAAACAACCCGACCAAGGCCGTTGACCATTACCTGCAGGCCATTGAGCTTGCCACTGCCAGCAACATGGACGAAACCACCATTCAGGATATCCAGAGCCGCATTGACAGCCTTAAGGAACAGGTTTTTATGGGCCAAGTCCATCTCCTGATCCGTGAAGGTGACAATCTGATCGATACCGGTGATTTCAAGGCTGGATTATCTAAATACAACTTCGGGCTCACCATGCTTGAAGGTAACTCTGAGCTTATCCACGGCAAGGCTAAACTAACAAGCCAACTCTCTCAGAAAATACAACAAACAGAACAAACAGCTACCCTCACAAGTCACAGGGCCCATCTTAAAACAACGGCAGAGGCAGATTTACGGAAATACTTTGACCTTCCGCCCCAGGACAAGCTTGCAAAGCTCACCATCGTCCTCACCGGACAGCAGGACAACATCTTCACCTATTGCATTAGTGCAATCTCCGTTCGCGAAAAGGTGAAATATGAACTGTTCTATCAAATAGATGAAAATACCGGAAAGTGGACGCTGGTAAAGTGATTGAGAATTGAGAATTGAGAATTGAGAATTGAGAATTGAGAAT
>JAJRUT010000085.1 GCA_024277655.1 Deltaproteobacteria bacterium
GGGCGTTTGGGGAAGGAGTGGCAATCCTACGCTGGCAGTGGACTGTATATGTCTATTGTTCTCCGGCCTAGACTGTCTCTGCAGCATCTGTCACGGATTACGCTTGCTACAGGAGTAGCTCTTGCTGAAACAGTAGCTCGCTTTAGTAAGGTTAAGCCGATGCTTAAATGGCCCAATGATCTGCTCTTAAATGGCCATAAATGTGGCGGCATTCTCGCCGAGTCCGATGTGCGCAATAGTCAGTCGCCATTGGTTGTTATCGGTATTGGCGTGAATATCCACCAACCTGTTGAGGGATATGGCTTAAACCTACGGGTCAAGGCGGGGGCGCTGAATGACTGGGCTGATGGTTGTAGTCGGGTCGATCTCTTTGAACATCTAGTACCAGCAGTCCTTGATGCGGTGCAGGTGCTTGAGGATGGGAATTTTCAGGATATCTTGAGCCACTGGCGACAATATGACTATACCAAGGGTAAAAACCTTACCTGGCTCACGGCGGGGGGGCAGGTCGTTGCCGGTGTTTGTGACGGGATTAGCGATGAGGGCTTACTATTTATTACTGACGCAAGCGGGGAGAGGCATGAGGTTCTTTCCGGAGATGTGCAATTGGCCAGAGACTAGGAGTCTGACGGATTTAAAAATAAAAATCAATGAGTGCCTGGACGAAAGAGTGAGTTCTTTATATAATACTCCTAACTATAAAATGATCTAGTACGGGGGTGCTTATGAAAAAGTCTCGAGAGAACAGGGTTAATGTTTCGTTAACAACAACGATTGGTGCGGGTAATTTTATGTTTGAGGGTCTTGTTGCCAATATTTCCAGGAATGGCTTTATGGTGACTGACCTTCCCGTGCGTTTTGATCCGACTGAAAAAAATATTTCAACAATTATTGTTACTCCCAAAGGGCATTTTAAACTAAATGTCCGTTCGACATGGGTAAAATCAACAACCTATTCCAAGGATGTTGGCTTTGAAATACTCAGCTATGGGAGCCGGTGGATGGAGCTTCTGGATGAGCTTGATCCCGTTACCAGGCGTAGCGATTATGCTACAGACTGGGTTGTCTGATTTGTAGGCAGGTTACCTGTTACGGATCTCAAAGCAGTGATGGATTTTTTTGTTACGCTTAAAATCCGGCGGGATTGTTTTTTGAGAGATATCGCTGACATCATGGCGATCACTGATAGCTTGGTCCAGTTTGAATTTACGATAGTTGGTGGAAAAGAGCAGGAGTCCACCAGGGGCGAGAAGCTTCATTCCTGCCGTAATTATTTGCCCATGATCGTGTTGGATATCAAAGGTTTTCCACTTTGACTTGGTGTTTGAAAAGGTTGGGGGATCCATAAAGATAAGGTCAAACTTGGCGGTGGCCTCTCTCATCCAGGTTAGGCAGTCACTTTTGATGGTTGTATGGGTTGTGGTTTCAAAACCGTTGTTGGCCAGATTTTTCCGTGTCCATTCCAAGTAGGTGGTGGAGGTGTCAACGCTTGTGGTGGACGTGGCTCCGCCAATGGCAGCATGGATGGTGGCTGAGCCTGTATAGCAAAAAAGGTTCAGGAATCGTTTTCCTGCTGCGAGTGTCCCGATCATGGTGCGGACAGGTCGGTGGTCCAAAAACAGGCCGGTGTCAAGATAGTCGCTGAGATTTACCAGTAAGCGGCATGCCCCTTCCCGAACCTGAATAAGTTTTCCCTTTGATTTATTCTTTTCGTACTGCTGTTTTCCCTTCTGTTTCTTGCGGGTTTTAACAAAGACCTGACTCCGTTTTAGATTAAAGAGATTCTTGATTTCATCGAGAATGAGACGCCGCCGCAGGCGGGCTAACTCTTCCTCAATTATCTTTGGTGGCGCATATTCTTGAATATGTACCATATTTCCGTACACGTCGATGGCGACATTAAATTCCGGCAGATCGCGATCATATAGGCGATAACAGTGGATATTTTCTCTCTTGCGCCATTTTTGTAACCCCTTGAAATTTTTCCGCAGGCGATTGCTAAAATCAGAATCCACATCCAGGTCAGTAAGGGTGAGGTGATGGGGTTCTTGCGGCTCTTGGATGGCAAGTAACCGCAGTTGGCAGGCAATCGGGCCATTAAAGAAGCGAAACTGGTTTATTTTTTTATGGCCAAGGCCGTCAAGGATATCAGGATTGTTGGCAAACACCGCCATCTTCCAGTCCCGATAGGTTGCCATGGCGCTTCCGAGAAACTGGTAGAGATGTTTTACCTCGGCAAGTTCTGACAAGCGCTCGCCGTAGGGCGGGTTGGTGATAAGGAGTCCAGGTTGCTCGTAAGGACAGGGGACAAGGCGGGCCAATTGCCGTTTTTCAATATGGATTCGATCACTAAAATCAGCATTTTCAATATTTTTGATGGCCGCACTTACCATTCTTCCGTCCGCATCGTAACCGATTAGCTCGGGCCATGGCCGGTTCAGGTCCGCCTCTTCCCGCTCGATGGCTTCATCGATGAGTTTCTGCCAGGTTTCCTCGTTATGGTGTAACCATTTTTGAAAACCAAGATGACGTCGCTCAAGACCGGGGGCGCGATCGGCAAGGATGAGGGCCGATTCAATCAGGAGTGTTCCTGAACCGCACATGGGGTCAAGGATGATGCTGTCCACATCCATATCGGCATGGACACCGCTACTGGCAACAATGGCCGCAGCCAGGGTCTCCTTAAGGGGAGCCTCACCACCATGGGTGCGGTAGCCCCGTTTATGGAGACTGGCTCCGGCGAGGTCAAAACTTAGGATGGCCTGGTTTCTGGAGATGTAGAGATGGAGTTTGAAGTCCGGGTTGTGTGTTTCAACGGAAGGGCGCAAGCCGGTGGTATCCCGGAAGAAGTCGACTACTCCGTCCTTAACCTTCAAGGCGGCGTAATGGGAGTGGTTGATGGTGGAATTATTCACCACACAATCAACCGCCATGGAATGACCCGGGGTGAGGTGTTCATCCCAAGCAAAGCTCCGCACGTGTTCATATAACTCTTCCGGGGAACTTGCCGGAAAAGTCTTGAGGCGGAGTAAAATACGCGAAGTAAAGCGGGTCCAGAGGCAACAGCGATAGCCACAGGCGAGATTACCATTAAAGCTTACAGCTCCGTGCTGTATTTCAAGATCAGTACCGCCGTTTATGCGGATTTCCTGGGCCACAAGGTCTTCGAGTCCGCGGGAGCAGGTTGCTGTCAGGAGATAGTTCATATTTTAGGTGCTTTTGGGCTGTAGTTTACAGGTTATTGAGGAGGGCCAGATGTCTGATTGCAAAGATCAGTGCTTGTCCGTGTCCATACGCGGTTCCCTTGTTTTATCTGACCACATTTTTAAGACTTGGTGAATCAGTAAATCATTTTCTGGGGTGGCTATACCAACTTTTTTGGCTTCATGCACTAAAGCACCATTAATTGCCATAATCTCCGAGTCTTTATGGCGGCGAAAATCCTGGAGCATGGAGGATATGTTGGTCGCTGTGGCCTTACATGTCTCTATGCAGCGCTGGGCAGGGTCTTTGTCAATTTTGATACCCAAGGCATGGGCCACAGTTTGCGCTTCAGCAACAAGGGCTATAAGTGTTTTTTTGGCGGCTGGAATGTTAAGGAGTTCACCATTTGGACACTGGTATAAAACCGTCAGGCCATTAATCCCGACATTGATAAGGAGTTTTTGCCAGAGTTTGCTCTTAATATCGGTGCTGACCTTGGTTGGGATCCGGGCCGAGGAGAGGAGATCTGCTATGGGTTCCAGTGGTTCTCTGTCTTGGGACATGCCAATAACCGTGGGGCCATCGCCGCCATGGCGGACGTATCCCGGTTTGATTAATGTTGCGCCTTGGGCGGTGATGCCAAAGCCCCCCTGTTTCATTTTGGTGATGGACTCTATATGGAGGATCCCGTTTTGAAAACCAAGGGTGATGGGCTGACGGAGGCTATTGTCTTTTATGAGGGTAAGTCCCTGCTCCACAGCACTGGACTTGGTACAGAGGAGAACGAGATTGGCCTGTTTCAGGCAGGATGGGGCTGAGGTAACCGGGACGGCAAACGTATATTCTGCATTGTTTTCCAGCAGGGTGATGTGGTTGTTTACAGCCGATGCCCGGCTTGGGTTATAGTCAAAGAGGATAACCTGCTGCCCGGCTTGACTGAGCCTTGCTGCAAACAGAGAACCCAATGCACCTGCGCCGATAATCACCGTATTCATGGGACATTCCTCGAAATACTCAACTACCACCCGCTCAAGCAGGTGGGTTAAAATGCGGACTGAATAGCGAGAGCAACGAGACTTCGAGAAGTCCATCACCGGAACAGGCCGGTTTCACGAAATAATTTTACCAGTACAACTGATAAATTAACATCGAACATTCAACTTCCAACGCTGAATATGGAACTTTGTTTTATCAAAATTAGACAAGCGTAGCGTTTTTCATATCGAAGTCTACTCTGTCTCGATGTTGAACGTTCGATGTTGGATGTTCAAATAAAACAGTAGCAACGCGACGACTGTTAGCAAAATAGACACCTCTTCGCTGTTATTCGCCGGTAAGTGAGGGACGATACTCCGAAAGGCAAAGGTTTTAACCCTACACAGAAACAATAAAAAAAGACCGTGTTAAAAAACACGGTCTTTTTTTTTATTCACTTCTCACTAGGAGTGCAACGCTGCTTACTTCTTGACCACTCCTTCTTCAATAATAACAGCGTAAAAATAACCGGAACCAAAATCTTTATCAGCAGTCACGACACCTTCAATGGTGACGATGGAATCAATATCCGGGCTGGCATCGGTGGTTACAACGAGATCGTGGGTGTTGTTCATGGGGTTACCGCTACCATCCTGGATATGCAACCAGTTCTTACCCATGATTTGGGGCGAAATCTTGACAATCTTGGCCTTGATTACAACTTTTTTACCGTTAAGTTCTTTGGTCTTGGCATGGATTTCGGCAACGGTGAAGGCATTAGCCCCCGTTGCTTTATCAACTTTCACCTCAATGGCACTCACTACAGCCTTGCTTGAACCACCTGTGGTCATTGCCGGATCAATCTCTGTTCCGGTACCGCTTCCTGTACCCAGTGCTGCCATGAAATTATCTTCATCACTACCGGTCTGGTTCGTCTCTTTTTTAGACGCACCTTTACCCATCATGGCGTGACCGCCATGACTTTCGCCCTTAATCCCGGCTGAGAAAATGATTTCCGGAAAGGTTCGATCCAGGGAGCGGCTGTGGAAGTCCTTCATTACCGGGCCATTGGTCAGCGCAATTTCCTGACCAACCTCAACTTTGGTTGCGCTAATGGCAGCCCAGATCTTGTCCTGACCATTATCGAGCAGGATATAGGTGTAGCCTCCAGATTCAAAGCTTTCTACGACTGTACCTGTTAAGGCTGTGTCTGCCTTTGGCGCTGCTGTTTCACCGGCATGGGGAGCTGTTACCTCGGCTTTTTCTGCCTTGGGAGCTTCCGGTTCGGTGGAGTCACTGGAGCAGCCAGTAAAGGCAAGGGACAGGCCGAGGGCCAGTGCCAGGTAGAGTTTTTTTGTTTTCATGAGGTCTCCATAATATTGGGGATTATACTTCTTGGGGTATCTTGCAAAATACCCTTTAGTTGGAGGAGATCTGGGGGGGCATCTCCTTTCCTTGCGAAAATCTACTGGACACGATAAACATAAATGAATGAAATTCAATGTTTATCGTGTCCAGTAGCTGTTTTTTTTGAAAAATAGGTCTTTTGGGGGGAGGTTTACTGGTGTTTTGTTTAGGTTCTAACACAAAAATGAAGGGGGGGTAATGTGGTGTTGCCCCTTCGTCTTTAGTTAGGAAGAATAGGCAAAGGTAAACCCGGATTCACTGCGACTAGCCTCCACCTCTCCACCCTTGGTGAGCTGGCCAAAGAGGATCTCTTCGGAGAGAACATCACCAATTTCAGTGGCAATAAGGCGTTTTAATGGACGTGCGCCAAAATCAGGATCAAATCCTTTTGTGGCAAGCCACTGGCGTGCGGAGTCGTCAAGTTGAATAGAGACTTTCCGTTCAACCAGTTGGGCGGAGAGTTCCAGGATGAGCTTGTCAACAATTTTACCCACCACCTCAAGGTTAAGGTGGGCAAAGGAGATAATCTTGTCTAGTCTGTTTCTAAATTCAGGCGAGAACATATCCTTAATGGCTTTTTGGTCCTGCCCCTTGCGGCTTGAGCCAAAGCCGATGGCCTGACCGCTCATTTCCCTGGCCCCAGCGTTGGTGGTCATAATAATGATAACATTTCTGAAATCAGCCTTACGGCCAGAGTTGTCGGTCAGGGTGGCATGATCCATAACCTGAAGCAGGATCGAAAAGATATCCGGGTGGGCCTTTTCAATCTCGTCGAGGAGGAGTACCGAATATGGGTGTTTGCGCACGGCGTCTGTGAGAAGCCCGCCCTGGTCAAAACCAACGTAGCCCGGAGGGGCACCAATCAGGCGCGCCACGGCGTGTTTTTCCATATATTCGGACATGTCAAAACGTTCAAAATGGATGCCGAGGGCGCTGGATAACTGTTTTGCAACTTCAGTTTTACCAACACCGGTGGGGCCGGCAAAGAGGAAGGAGCCTGTGGGGCGTAGCGGATCTTTAAGCCCGGCCCTGCTCCGTTTGACAGCGGTGACCACCGCATCAATGGCAGGATCCTGGCCAAAGACAAGTAACTTCAAGGTACCTTCGAGGCCTTTAAGTTGTTCAACATCGGAGCCGGAAATGTTTTTAGCTGGAATGCGCGCCATCTTGGCAATGATGTTTTCCACGTCCCGCACGTTAATGGTGCGCTTTTTGCGTTTACTACCGGTCAAACGAAATGCCGCGCCCACTTCATCCATAACATCAATGGCCTTATCGGGCAGGAACCGGTCGTTTAGGTAGCGGTCGGCAAGTTCAGCGGTGATTTTGATGGCGCCATTAGAGTATTTAAGGTCGTGGTGGGCTTCATATTTCGCTTTAAGGCCTTTCAAAATGGCGAAGGTTTCATCCACCGAAGGCTCTTCCACATCTATTTTTTGGAAACGCCGGGCCAGGGCCCTATCCTTTTCCACATGGTTTTTAAATTCGTCATAGGTGGTTGAGCCGATACAACGCAGCAGGCCATTTTGCAGGGCCGGTTTCAAAAGGTTGGAGGCATCCATAGAACCGCCACTGGTGGCACCGGCGCCGACGATGGTGTGAATCTCGTCGATTACCAGAATGATATTCGGGTCTTGTTCGACCTCGGTGATAACCCCTTTTAGTCGTTCTTCAAAATCACCCCGATACTTCGTTCCGGCGAGAAGCGCACCCATGTCAAGTAGACGCAGATCGGATTTGGCCAAAACTTCTGGAACCCTCTTTTCATGAACCAGCATGGCGAGTCCCTCGGCCAGGGCCGTTTTACCGACGCCCGGTTCACCCACAAGGAGCGGGTTGTTCTTCTTACGCCGACAGAGAACCTGCATCATCCGTTCAAGTTCACTGGCACGACCAATCAGTGGGTCGATCCGGCCGGCTTCAGCCCTGGTCTTGTAGCTCTGGGTGTAGGCCTCAAGGGCAGTGGTTTTAGGGGTATTTTGTTTGCACGAGCCATCTTTACAGGGGTTTTGGTTGAAATTGGGGATGGCATCTTCACCGGCGAGACTGTGGGAGATATAATCCACCACATCAAGGCGGTTTAAGCCCTCTGACTCGAGATAATAGACGGCAAAGGAGTCGGGTTCATTGAAGATGGCTGCCAGCACATCACCTGAATCGACCTCCCTCTTCCCACAGGACTGAACATGGGCAATGGCGCGTTGGAGGACACGGTTAAAGCCAATGGTCTGAATGGGGTCGGAGGGTTCAGACAGATCAAGGGTCGGCATATTGGAAATGAAAAAGGACTCCAGGTTGATCTTTAAACTATCAACATTGCCACCGCAGCCCTTGATGATGGTGCGGGTGATCTCATCGTGGAGGAGTCCGTAGAGGATATGTTCCACTGTAACATGTTCATGGTGGCGGGTTTTGGCCTCTCTAATGGCCATAACCAGGGCTATTTCAACTTTTTGGCTAATCATTATGGTACCTCTATGCCTGTTCCATGGAGCATTTTAGGGGGTGTTGGTTGGTGCGGGCAAGGTCATGTACCAAGGCAACTTTGGTCTCGGCAACATCTCTGGTGTAAACACCCGCAACTCCTACGCCCTCCTTGTGGACATCCATCATAATCTGGCTGGCGACTGTTGCATTTTTGTTAAAAACGGTTTCCAGGACCAAAATAACAAACTCCATGGTTGTATAATCGTCGTTATGAAGAAGTACCTTAAACATGGGAGGTCTTTTGATCTGTACCCTGTCTTTGGTGGCAACTCCATCTTCAGTGTCGTTTTCATATATACTCATTGTGGCAAACTACTCCTTGATAGTCAAACATCTCCTCTTGCCTATTCTCAGTCTAGATAAGGGTTTTAAGGAAAAAGTTCTCTAAAATCAATGACTCACGAATCGTTGAGCCTTTTAAATTAAATTCTGCTTCCAACAGGTTTGCTAAGCCCTGTTGCAGACTGGGCTGGGAAAAACGTTCGGCCTGCTGGAATCCTTTAAAAACAACAAAGGGGTGGCCTTTTAAAAAATCATTGGCCCCAATTTTTTCTTTTATCTGGGGTAAGTAGCCATTTTGAAAGCCATTGAACTGTTGCCCCGGATGATAGGACGGGGCATCCTGATCCTGCAAACTGCGTAGGAAAAGCAGTTTGCGGATGAGATTGCGCAGGGTAGCCACCACGGCAAGGGCATGAATACCGGCGCGCAAAAGACGATGTGAGAGGATGAGGGTGCGGCTCAGGTTGCGGGTGGCAAAGGCTTCGTTCAGCTCAAACAGGGCATCTTCACGGGTGCTACTGCTGATAATATTAACGTCTTCAGCAGTTACCACGGGAGCCTTATCAGCATAGAGGCAGATCTTTTCGGTCTCGCGCACAGCGGCCACCGGCTGAAAGTCGGTTCGGGCAAGGATCATGTCGATAACCCTGGGGCCGGGTTTTTGTTCCAGGTCGCTAAATGTTTTGCTGATCAGTTCCCGGATCACCCCGGCCTGCTCTTTTTGGGCGGCAGAGGAGAGGGACTGATCCACCGCAAGATCAATAATTACCCCCTTGTCGGCAATTAGTTTGAACAGCTTTTTGCGTTTATCTATGGTTTCAGCCAGGATAATCAGATGGTTTGAGTCGGGGATACCGTGCTCCAGGGTATTTGCCACAAGGGCAGCCCCGTCTGTTGTCGACTCCTGCTGTTCAAACTCGGGTAGCTCAATTGTGCTTAGCCAATTCCAGTCAGAGGGTCTGGGAAAGCCGAATTTTGTTTTCCACTGACCGGCACTGAGATCACTGAACTGATCCCGTGGGGCCAGACCTCCCAAGGCGGCCAGTTGGGCCAGGTACCTGCCAGCTTTTTTTGGATCATTCCCGCCAAAGGCTTTTTTTGCCTTGTTCCAGATATTTTTGCCCACCGCCTTTGAGTGAAACAGGCGGGAGTCGGTCACCAGGATCACCTGCCTGTTGCCAAAGAGGCTAAAGGTGCGCAGTTTGTTCATGGTGTCGCTGACGTTTTCCTCTTCACCGTCAATTTTAAGCACAGCGTCCTTGCCTTTTGGGAGCAGGTGGGCGATGAGTTTTTTGGCAGTTCTGGCGCAGAGATAGCGTTCGCCATAGATAAGATACACCGGATGCAGGTTGCCCTGATCAATGTCGTGATGTAGTTTGCTTAGATCGGTACGGTCGTATTTCATCGTGGAGGATTCGGCTTAAAATTGGTGGTTAGGGCTTAGAATAACCTGAAACCCGAAACCTGCAACGTGAAACTATTCTTTTCTAACTATCCTCTTCATAAGGAGACCCTATGTTTTTAGGAGCCCATGAATCAATAACCGGTGGTTTGCATAAGGCCATTGAACGTATTTCGGCAATAGGTGGCACGGCGCTACAGATTTTTTCGCAAAATCAGCGCCAGTGGCAGACGCGGCTGGTCACTGATGACGAGTTGCAACAGTTCAAACAGGCGTGGCAGGAGTGGGGTGATTTCCCCATTGCGGTGCATGGCTCGTATCTGATTAATCTTGCCTCAGCAAAGGCCGAAACGAGGCTAAAGTCCATCAAGGCACTGGCGGAAGAACTGCAGCGTACCGCAAGACTTGGGATACCCCACGTTGTGCTTCATCCCGGTTCCCATGGCAAGGTGGGAGTTGACGTTGGTATTATAAAGATATCCACAGGATTGGAGGAGGCATATCAGCTCTCCGGTTTAGGGGATAATGCTCCGGATATTTTACTGGAAACCATCGCCGGACAGGGCACGGGTATTGGTGCCACATTTGCCGAGATTGCGACAATTATTGATAAATGTGAGTGGGGTGAAAAACTTGGGGTGTGTCTGGATACCTGCCATATTTTTGCGGCAGGCTACGACTACCGGACAGTTGAGACGTTTGCCCAGACCTTCCAGGAGTTTGAGGTCGAGATTGGTTTAGATCGCCTGAAATTCATTCACCTGAACGATTCAAAGAAAGGGCTCGGCTCGCGGGTGGATCGTCATGACCATATTGGCAAGGGTGAAGTCGGCCTGGGTGGTTTCAAACAGATCATGCAGGCCGACTTCCTCCAGCATATTCCCATGACCCTGGAGACCCCCAAGGGGGATGACATGCAGGAGGATCGTGAGAATATGGATGTCTTGCTGGGCTTACGGCTGTGACACCAAGAGACTCAACTTGCCCGCTTGGCATATGGTTAAAGACTTACGGGTTAAGCCAATAAGCCAAAGTCAATCATGTTGAATTCAGGACTAAGTAGAATGGCAAGAAAATATGTTGTCCTGAATTCTGACTCCTGAATTCAAATAATATTCAGGTTCATAAAAGCCAGCTTCAATAAGTAGCAGCTTAAATCTTCTCCCATTTAATCCGATATAAAATAACATAAAAGACCGGAACCAGAATAAGGGTTAGGGCGGTGGCAAAACTGAGCCCTCCCATAACGGTGACCGCCATCCCCTGAAAGAATGGATCAATAACCAGAGGCATCATGCCGAGCACGGTGGTGATGGCCGCCATGCACACGGGACGCATCCGGCTGACAGAGGCATCGACAACGGCGTTGAGCGGCTCCTTGCCCTCAGCCAGGTCAATATTGATCTGGTCGATCAGGACAATGGCATTTTTAATCAGCATACCGGTTAAACTGAGCATACCGAGCAGGGACATAAAGCCAAAGGGAACTCCCCCGGCAAGGAGTGCGACCGCCACTCCGATAATGGCAAAAGGGACGGTGAGCAGGATAATTATGGGCTGTTTAAGATTGTTAAACAGCATGATGATTATCAGGATCATTACCAGGGTCGGGGCGGCCATATTGGCCTTGATCCCGGCCTGGGCCTTGGCGGAGTCCTCTTTTTCTGCTCCCCACTGCATTTCGTAACCTGCCGGAAGTTCAATGGCCTCTATATCTTTCTCAATGGCAGCCTGCATTTCACTGGGCAGGAGGCCAAACTCGATATTACCCCGGGCGCGGATAGTTAATTTACGGTTAAAACGCATGCGGAGCGAGTCTTCTGCCTCCGTTTCAAAACGGGATACCACCTGGGTGATGGGGATGGATTTCTTGAGATAGGGGCTGTAGATATGAATGTCGGTGATGTTATTTACATCAAGGCGTTCATTGTCTGGCAGTCTGGAAATAATGGGCAGGAGATCGTCTCCTTCACGGTAAAGACCAACGGTGGTGCCGGAAAATGACGTTTCTAGTGCCTGGGCCAGCATGGGCCTGGTGATGCCGGCCTGTTTGGCTTTAACCTCATCAAAAACAGGTTGGATTTTTTTCACCGGAGGTCGCCAGTCATTCCAGACCCTGGCACTGTTCGGATAGGCGCGCATGATCTCTTCGGCCTGCCCTGCAAGCTCTCGCAAAACGGTGGCATCGGGGCCGGAAAAACGGGCCTCGATATCGTAGTCAGAGCCGGGACCTAGGGCAAATTTACGCAGAACAGGATAGGACTCTGGGAAATTCTCGGTGATATAGGTTTCTATTTCAGGAATAAACGTTTGGATATCGTCATAGTCATTGACCGTTACAAGGAGGAGGCCGTAGCCGTTGTCACTGGTCTCTTCTGGGCTAAAGGTAAGGATGAAACGAGGCGCCCCGTCACCAATGTAGGAGGCCACCGAGGCCACCCTCTCGTCCTTTAAGATATGCTGTTCAATAATACTGATATCCGCTGTGGTGGTTCTGATATCAGTGCCGGAGGGTAACCAGTAGTGGACAAGGAACATGGGTTTGGTAGAGGCGGGGAAGAAGCTACCCTTTAACAATCCAAAGCCATACACTGAGGCCACAAGCATGGCGATGGCGGCAAGAACGGTGAGCCAGCGCATCCGGATGCAGATGCTCAGGATCTTTTTGTAGGTGACAAAAATAAAACCTTTATATGGGTCTTCCTGGTCGCTTGCATTGCCACCCGCCTTTAGGAACATCTTGCAAAAGAGCGGGGTGACGGTGATGGCAATGATCCAGCTCATCATCAGCGAAATTAGCATGACCTGAAAGAGGGAGCGGCAGAATTCACCGGTACTGTCCTGGGACATACCAATGCCCCAGAAGGCCAGCACGGCAATGATGGTTGCGCCAAGAAGTGGCATTTGGGTTTGGCTGACCACCTGGCCTGCGGCTTTGAGCCTATCTTCACCGGCCTGGATACGAATCAGCATCCCTTCAGTGACGACAATGGCGTTGTCAACCAGCATCCCGAGAGCAATAATCAGTGCCCCGAGGGATATTCGCTCAAGGCTGATGCCCACCATCTCCATCACGATGATGGTGCCAAGCACCGTAATGGCGAGGACTGCGCCAATCAGCAGACCACTACGCACCCCCATAAATATCAGAAGGATAATAACAACAATAGCAATGGCTTCAAGGAAGTTAATTACAAAAGCGGTGATTGAGGTTGTAACATCGTTGGCCTGAAAATTAATCACGCCAAGTTCCATCCCCACTGGAAGCATGGATTGCAATTCATCAAGGCGTTTGTTGACGGCGTCGCCAAGGTTGACAACATTGCCGCCGGAGGCGATAGACACACCGATGGAGATAGCGGGTGTGCCATTATAGTGCAATACCTGGGACGGTGGATCAACATAATCCCTAGTGACCGTGGCGAAATCCTTGAGGTAGATTACCTTATCGGACTGGGGATCGCGAATTTGCAGATTTTCAATATGCTCCACAGACTCGTAGGCTCCGGTTGGGTTGATACGAATATACTCAGGGCCAACCTTGACAGAGCCTGCGGGCACGACCATGTTCTGAGATTGCAGGGCAGAGTATACCGTATCGATACCGAGACCGAGCTGGGCCATTTTTGAGGTGGAAATTTCAACGAAGATGGCCTCGGGCTGCAGCCCCCAGACTGAGATCTTGGAAACATCTTTGACCAGCAGCAACTCCCGGCGCAGATAATCAACTGCATCGTTGAGTTCCTTGTATGAATAACCGTCACCCGTCAGGGCAAGGAGAATTCCGTACACATCGCCAAAGTCATCGTTGACAATGGAGGACTTGGTGCCGGGGGGGAGCTTAGTTTGGGCATCCCCCACCTTGCGCCGTAATTCATCCCACACCTGGGGCAAACCGTTCTTGTCGTATTTATCCTTGATGGAAACGGTGATCAGCGACAATCCGGCCTTGCTGATGGATTTAATTTCCTTGAGTTGGCCAAGTTGCTGGATGGCGATCTCCAGAACATCAGTGACCTCCTCTTCAACCTCCTGGGGGGATGCCCCCGGATATTGGGTGATGACCACCGCATCCTTGATAACAAACTCAGGATCTTCCAACTTCCCGATGCTTTGAAAGGACATGATGCCGCCAATAACAAGGGCAACGGTGAAAACAAGGGTAATGGTTTTCTTTTTAATCGAATATTCAGCTAGATTCATGAGTTCTACTCTCCCATTGTTCCTGTATACTCACGAACTTTCGTGCCTTCGGTCATGTTTTGTACACCGGCTGTAATAATTTTATCATCGGCGACAAGACCGGACTTAATGATGATATTGTCGCCATTCATCATGTCGACCTCGACCTGTTGCTTATGCACCGCAAGGTTGTCGTCAAGTTTCCAGACATAGGCGGTCTTAGTCTCATCGTAAAAGACGGATTGGACAGGGATTTCCAGGGCTGTTGCGCTACTATTCTTATTGTGCAGGAGGACATAAACGGTGACGGTCATGCCATCAAGAATGGATTTGTCCTTGGGGATGGGCATGGTGAGTACCACCCGGTAGGTTTGTGTCTGGGGATCGGCCTCGGTGGAGAACTCTTTTATTTTTACCGGATATTTCTCGCCGGGATAATTGGCAAATTCGGCCAGGAGTTCCATGTTATATTGTTTACCCTTACCCATGGCCTGTTCCGGGGCGTTGACGATGATATCAATGGCATGCAGTTTCTGGATGGAAACAATGGGTTGCTTGGCCTGGACAACCTGAAAGTTGTCAATAAACTTTTTACCGATGATACCGGTGAAGGGGGCGCGCAGATCGGTGTCACGTAGCGCTTTTTTGGCTATTTTCATCTCAGATACAGAGACATCATAGTTTCGTTTTTTGACGTCATAGGTGGATTTTGCCACCACCTTCTCAGCCAGCAGATTTGCATACCGTTCCACTTCTGCCTTGGCTTGATTGACCTTTGCCTGGGTGGCATTGAGACGATTTTTATAGTCTGAGCTGTCCAGGCGGGCAATGAGGTCGCCCTTCTTGATCCTCTGACCTTCCTTAATAGCAAGCTTGATGAGTTTCCCTGCAACCTCAAAGGAAACCTCAACCCGATCCAGAGCCTGGACCTTGCCGGGATATTTGGAGATACTTTTCCCTGTGCCCTGTTCAATGGTCATGATTTTTGCGGGTCGGATCACTTCCTTGACCACCTCGTCCTCGTTTTTGGAACAGCCGGAGAGGGGAAGCAGGGTCAGGGCAGAAATGCAGAGCAAAGCGCCTACTCTTTGGGGTGTGTGTCGTAGTATTGGTAAGGCCATGGTGTTTATTCCTCGGGCTGATGTGTCGATCTTGGGTGGGGTGGTTTATTGAACGGCCAGTTGTTGTCTGTCTTTAACGCCAACGGCACGGGCGAGTCCGGCAATGCCGATATTATAATGGTAAACGGCTTGATGATATTTTGTCTCGGTATCGGTTAAAAGGGTCTGGGCATCTAGCACTTCGGTGTTTGTGGCGATCTGATTTTTATAGCGCAGTTTCGCCATTCGCAGATTTTCCCTGGCCTGTTTTACAGCCGTTTTGGCGGTAATGATATTGTTAAAGGATGTCTGGGCATAGATAAAGTTATCCTGTACCTCAAGGGAGATCTCATCCATCACACTGGTGAGCATGTGCTGGGATTCACGGCTTGCGGCATTGGCCTGACTCACCCGCTGTTCTGTCTGGCCCCAGGCAAAGAGTTCCCATGTGGCGTAGACACCAATGGTGGAGACTTCCGGGGCGGTAATATCACTGACACCGGAGCCGTCAACCAGAGGGTCGGAACCATAGCGGTTGTGAGCGGCTGTTGCCGTGATGGTTGGGTAATACATGCTCTTGGCTATGGTGACCTGCTTTTTGGAGGCCGCGTATTTATAGTTGGCCTGTTGCAGTTCCGGGCGGGTTTTAAGGGCCTGGAGGGTCAACGCTTCAATGGGGTTGACCATCTCAGTCAGATCCGGATCATCTTCTACGGTAAATTGGGAGCTGAGGGGTTCTTTGATGATCTTGGCCAGCGTCATTTGGGCAAGTCGGGTTCTTGAGGCGGCAACCCTGGCATCCTGCCTGGCGTTGGCAAGATAGACCTTTGACTCCAACAGGTTGTTTAATGGGATGATCTCATTTTTGTAAAATTGTTCAGAGTCCCGAAGGTGGGAGGAGAGTTGCGCCACTGCAGCATCGGCAACTCTCTGGAACTTCTGGGCCATGAGGAAATTGTAATAGGCGCGCAGGGTCTGAAAGGTAATTTCAAGCTCGGCGAGCTGTTCACCGGCCACCGCCCCCTTGAGCCCAAGCTTGGCAAGGTCGTAGGTTTCCGTCAGTCGGAAACCGGTAAACAACGGCTGGTCGACATAGATGCCCATGCGGTAGTTATTATGGACACTGGTGGTGACCTTATCCACCCCGACAAACGAGGCATCAATGGAATTTGGGTCATCGAGATAGGTGTAGGAGTAGTCCATATTGAGTTTTGGCAGAAAATCGTTGTACACGGCCTTCTGGTTTAACTCGGCCTGGTTTTTCCTTTCAGTGCTTGCCAGCACGGTCGGATTGCGGGTGGTGGCCATTTCCAGGCATTGATCACGAGTAAATGTCGCGCCTGTAACGAGGGCTGGCATTGTCAGGGCGGACGCCGTAAGGAGAACAAGGCCTAGTTGCTTAAACATGGATAACGCTCCGAGGAATTAAATAAAAGAAAAGGTGTATTTGGCAATAATTATCAGTTATTTTAATGTTTTTACGATTTGTTGTCCACAGGTAAGATGTTTTGGTTTGGTTAGTTTTGTTTGGGGTTCAGGTCTTGAGCCACCTTCATGCCCACCAGCCATGCCACCACCACAACCAGGTATATCTGGCCGATAATGGCCTCGGCAATGGTGCATGCACGGTGTATTTCCAGGGCCGGGCTAATATCCCCATAGCCCAGGGTAGTGAGGGTCACAAAGCTGAAATAAAAGAAGGTATTGATCAGCTCATCGGTGTTTCCTGGGGGGAATACCGACGTAACCTGCCGGTGTCCATGTGTAGAGCAACAGGTGGAGCATGGCCCAGCCAAATCCCAGGAAAAGATAGATGGTTAATGCCCCTTTGATGGTGTGACTACTGACCCGTCTGGTTCTTTTGATCTGGTGGTAGATGGAATTGATTAGTAACCCTGAAAAGAGGATGGAGGCAATAGGGCCGATAATATTTATTATCGGTGGACTGGGGATGTAATTGTGCCAGAAAAAGATCAACATTGGGATAGTGGTTATGGTGGTCAAAATGGTCGTAATACGGTGGTTTGAGACGGCATAAACACCAGATATAAAAACAAAAGACATGAGGATGTCTAAGGTGACATTGATGAAAGGAAATTGATTGAGAATGGGGCCTACAATGATGGAGGCCAGAAGGGCCCAAAGCATGAAACTTAATCTGTTTTCAGCCTTTGAGGGGGCGTCTTGTTTTGGCATGGCGCGGGTCATGATTTGTTGTTAGGTAGTGACGGTGTATTGTCGGTGGAAAGGCAAGGAGTTTAACCCTTTGCATATTCCTATTTACTTCAACCGATTGTAGGCCGCACTCTATTTTTTTGTACCTGGCACTCTGGTTTGATAATTGTTCGCCTAGAGTGCCACTGTCGATCTTCAAAAGCTTTCAGGTTTTTGCAATATGTGTCGATACCTCTGTTGTAAGTGTATTGCCTTAGGAACCTTGAATAGTATGGAGATTATAATTACAAAGCTCGCCCTGGAAATTCTGGTGGTGGATGATCAGGCTGTGATTAGGACCCTGATGAAGACTCAGCTCAGGGCCATGGGTTACAGTCATATTTGTGAGGCCTCAGATGGTCAGGTGGCCCTCGATATTATGAAGTCGCAGGCCATTTCCCTGGTTATTTCCGACTGGAATATGCCCAATATGAATGGCTATGAACTTCTGAAAGCGGTACGCCGGGATGCCGATCTCATGGGGACGCCGTTTATTTTGGTGTCTGGCGACGGGAGCCCCCAAAATATCAATAAGGCGGTGGCTTTGCAGGTAAGTCAGTTTATCTTAAAGCCGTTCACCTTGCAGGTTCTCGAAGAGAAGATCAACGCGGTGGTACATTGATCTTGAAAAGGTGAAAACCTGGCGTTCTTTACGCCTCTGCGCGGCGAAAAACTTGGGCACAAACAAGGATTGACAGGAGCATTCCTGTCAATCCTTGTTGCGTTTTACAGACCCCTAAGGGGTAGGCCAAATATTACTCCGATGGGGGGAGCATTTTGTTGGTGTTTTTTACCTGGAATCGGTTCATCATTCCCTTTAGGTGGGCGGATTGGCTGGAGAGTTCCTCGGCTGCCGAGGCGCCTTCTTCGGCATTGGCGGTGTTCTGTTGGGTTACCTGGTCAATTTGATTGATGCCCGTGCTAACCTGGCTAATTCCTTCTGCCTGTTCGTTTGAGGAGGCCGCGATCTCGGCAACTAGCCCCGTAACCTTGTCCACCGAAGCGACAATCTTGTCCAATGATTCTGCTGTGTGGCTTGCGATCTCCGATCCTTTACTGGTCTTTTCTGCTGAACCTTCGATAAGTTCTGTGGTCTCTTTTGCGGCCTTGGCGGAGCGGGCCGCAAGGTTACGAACCTCCTCAGCAACTACGGCAAACCCCTTGCCATGGCGTCCGGCCCGGGCTGCCTCCACTGCTGCGTTGAGGGCAAGGAGGTTGGTTTGAAAGGCGATGTCATCAATGGTTTTAATAATTCTCGAGATATTTTTGCTGGAGTCAGAAATGTCGGACATGGCAGTGATCATGTCCTGCATTTGTTCATGACCACGCTTGGCTGCGGTCTTGGTTTCTTCAGCAAGGCTACTGGCTATTCCGGCATTTTCGGCATTAGCCTTGGTCTGGGAGGCCATTTCGGTCATGGATGAGGTGATTTGTTCAAGGGCTGCGGCCTGCTCGGCTGCCCCTTGACTGAGTGATTGGCTGGCATCTGCTACCTCGCCAGATCCTGCGGCAATCTGCTCGGTGGACAGTATAATTTCAGCCACCATGGCGTTGAGGTCGGCGCTTGTCTTCACAAGGGCTGTGCCGATGACGTCCTGGTCGTCTTTTCTTACGGCAGCAAAGGTGAGGTCGCCATTTGCTAACTGTTCCAGGGCCTTGACTACCGTTTGTTGCAGGTCATCGGCAAAGGCGTCCATGGTATCGGCCATTTGGCCAATCTCGTCCTGACGATCCATATTTAGACGCATACCAAGGTGACCTTGGCTTAGCTCCCCGATCATAAGGGTTGTTTTTGCCATGGGCTGGGTGATCAGGCGCGTAACAAAGATGGAGAGAAAAACTGCAAGGATGAGAACGAAAATGAAAAAGGTTATGGCAAGTGTTTTTTGCAGAGACGAAAGCTTCAGCATACCATCTTGCTCAAAAGACTTGACCATGGCCTGCTGGCCAGAGATGTCCATGGCCATAACCATTACGCCAACCGTTTGGCCGGAGTAATCCTGGATTGGAAAAACACTGACATAATGATTGCCAATCTCCTGTGCAAAGGTGGCGTTACGGCCTTTATTCAAAAAGGCAACATCGACAAGGCTATCTGTCACCCCCCTGTTGGTCGTGGCGCAAAAGACATACTTGCCCCCAAGAACAGGATAGCGACTGGGGTCTTGGAGTTTGGTGGCGATGGGTAGGAGGCTTGCGTCCATATAAACCGCGTAATTATTTTTCTCATCAGTCTTGCTAACTTTAAGGACATCATTAAAGGAAAAGAGGACTTCGTTGGAGCCTAGGTGTTGACCGTTTGTTCCCGTTACCGGAGTTAGACCCCGAATGGCAAAACCACCTCGACCCACCTCAACTCCGGATAGGGCGGTGTGCTTTTGGTTAACTGTCACTACTGATTTTCGAAATGAAGAAATGTCGTCAGAGATATCAAGCTTCTTTCCTTGCCGTTTTGTTTGCCAGCCATCTCTCCATATGCGTACCAGGCTCCTGGCGTTGGGCAGGTGAAAGTGCAGTTTGAACTTTTTTGCTCCGGTATGGGTTGTGTAGCCTTTGACGATGGGGCGGAGTCGGGTGCGGAGCTGTTCTCTTGCCTGTTGCACCTTCGGGTCAGCCTCATTGTCTATATTGCCTGAATTAGCCAGCTCGTAGGCGCTAAGAACCTCTGGCATCTGACTAAAAAAGGAGGATTGTTCCAAGGCCTTTTGGCCAATCCTTCTGATATTGTTATATATTTCGCTTATTTTGTTTGAGGATGTCGTTTCAACAGCCAGCTGGTTTAATTTTTTGGATGAAGCCACCTGTTCATGGATTAAAACGCTGAAGGTATGATTGAGAAGGATACCACAGGCTCCTCCAGCGACAACTAGGCAAAGAATAATGGGTAGGAGGAATTTTGAACGGATATTTAAACTGCTGAATTTTTTCATCGAGCGCTCCCCTTGGGCTTGCTGTAACACGTTTTTTTGAGCAATCGATCGGATTGCTTTGTGGGATAGCGTATAACATTCAAGGGGTCAAAGGCAAAAATATTAAGGGGATGTCTGGTTGGTGATAGTTGTGAAGGGTTTGTTGCAGGTTCTATTTGGAGTGTGGCGGGTGACAGATTGCTTTTGGTTTAACCAAGGGCAACATCAAGGGTCATCATCACGGCAAAGCCGAGCATGACGCCAATGGTTGCAACATCGGAATGTTTTTCGGCTTGGGATTCCGGGATTAGTTCTTCCGTCACCACGTAGATCATGGCACCGGCGGCAAAGGAGAGGGCGTAGGGCAGTAGGGGGCGCATGGTGACAACCGCCATGGCACCAAGGACTCCGGCAACAGGCTCAACAACGCCGGAGAGTTGTCCGTACCAGAAACTCTTGAAACGGCTGAGTTTTTCCCGGCGCAGGGGGATGGCAACGGCCGCTCCTTCTGGAAAATTCTGAATGCCAATCCCTATCGCAAGGGCTATAGCCCCACCAAGGGTGGCGGATGGAATGCCGGAGGCCACGGCACCAAAGGCAACCCCCACCGCAAGACCTTCCGGAATATTATGGATGGTAATGGCAAGAACCAATAAAATGCTGCGTTGCCAGCTAGTTTTGACTCCCTCAGCCTCGGAGACGGGAAACCCCTGGTGCAGGTGGGGGAGGATTTTGTCGACGCTCCAGAGGAAAGCACCACCGGAGAGAAAGCCTACAAGGGGTGGTAGCCAGTTGATGCCGCCGGACTCCTCTACCATGGCAATGGCTGGGGCCAGTAATGACCAGAATGAGGCGGCAATCATGACACCGGCGGCAAAGCCCAGCATTCCGTCTAGGGTCTTGCGATTGATCTCTTTAAAGAAAAAAACCATCCCGGCCCCAAGGGCTGTCATAAACCAGGTAAAGAGGGTGGCAGCAAAGGCCTGACCGACCGGGGATAGGGTGAGAAAACGTTCCAGCATGCTAAGGCTCCGAGTGATGAGTCATATGGGACACTGCCTACAAGGATATCACAAAAAGACTACGGGATAGTTTTTTTGTGTTTAGGAGAGTGTGGTAGGCTCTTAGTGTTTATAAACTGTACTAAAGTCAAGGGCTTATGGCTCTATGGTGACGGCACCGAGGTGTTTAAACCCATGGTAATACCCTGCGCATTGGGTAATAAGTTTCTTTACAAAAATGAAACATTGCCCAGTTAAGATATTTCAATAATGTAATTATTCCCAAAGGGTGAAAAAACACAAAATAGCGACTTACCCCGCTAAACCTTGGCTAGGTCTGGGTTTGTTCATTTCTCCAATTGTTTTTTTGATGGTGGCACGCTTCTGGCAGTTTCCCTGGCATAATGAAAAATGCTCTAGGAGGAGTGCTATGAAGAAAATTGAAGTTATCATTAAGCCCTTTAAGCTTGATGATCTAAAGACAGCCCTGCACGATATAGGTATCACTGGAATGACGGTGAGTGAAGTGAAGGGGTTTGGTCGCCAAAAGGGTCATACCGAGATTTATCGTGGAGCTGAGTATCAGGTTGATTTTATTCCTAAGGTTAAAGTTGAAATGATTCTTGAAGCAAAGATGGTGGAACAAACCATTACCACCATTATGGAAGCAACCCAGACTGGCAAGATCGGAGACGGTAAGATTTTTGTTTTGCCTGTTGATTCCGTAACCAGGATTCGTACCGGTGAGAAGGATCTGGATGCCATTTAAGGGCGTTATTTGTGATTTTATGACTGTTTAGGGGGGTGGGTATGATCCCGGGCAGTTTGCAATAAAAGATTTATGAGGAATATCATGTTTAAGAAAATTTGTATTTTATCACTTCTACTTCTGCCGTCTGTTGCGCTGGCCGGGGATGAAGTCTCAACAATTGCTACCAATGCTGATGCCATTGCGCTCGTGCAGGATCACGCCAACTACATGTGGACGCTTATTGCTGCGGCCCTTGTCTTCTTTATGCAGGCAGGTTTTGCCATGGTGGAGTCCGGCTTTACCAGGGCCAAAAGTGCGGTTAATATCATGATGAAGAACCTTATGGATTTTTCCATGGGTACTTTGTTCTTTTGGGCCATTGGTTTTGGTATTATGTTTGGCGCTGCCCCCACGGGCTGGTTCGGGACGGACGGGTTTTTCCTTTCCGGTTGGACTCCCGGAGGTGACGAGTGGGTTCTGGCCTTCTGGATGTTTCAGTGTGTATTTGCGGCAACAGCAGCAACGATTGTCTCAGGTGCCGTGGCTGAACGGACCAAGTTTGTCGGTTATCTGATCTATTCAGCGGTACTCTGTGCCTTTATTTACCCGGTATTTGGTTCCTGGGCCTGGGGTAGTTTGCTTAATGGTGGTGGCTGGCTTGAAGGGATGGGCTTTATTGATTTTGCCGGATCCACTGTTGTTCACTCCATTGGTGGTTGGGCTGCTCTTGCCGGTGCCATTGTTCTTGGTCCGCGTCTCGGTAAATATGGCAAGAATGGTGAAGTTCGTGCCATCCCTGGTCATAACATTCCCATGGCGGCAATTGGTGTTTTTATCCTCTGGCTTGGTTGGTTCGGGTTCAACCCCGGTTCCACCACCACTGCGGATAAGTCCATCGCCATGATTTTTGTCAACACAAACCTCTCTGGTGCCGCCGGTGCTGTGGCTGCCATGTTTACCTCGTGGATGATCTTTAAGAAGCCCGATATCGGGATGTCTTTAAACGGTGCCTTGGCTGGTCTGGTTGGTATTACGGCAGGTTGTGCCAATGTTAGTCCATCAAGCTCCATCGTAATTGGTCTCATCTCTGGTGTGTTGGTTGTCCTTGCTGTAATGGCTATTGACCGCGCCCATATCGACGATCCGGTTGGTGCAGTTTCCGTGCACGGTGTCTGTGGTGCCTGGGGTACGATTGCTGCCGGTCTGTTTAATATGGAAGGGGTGACCATGCAGATTATGACCACCCAGTTCATCGGTGTTGGAGCGGCCTTTGTCTGGTCCTTTGGTTGTGCCTTTATCCTCTTTAAGGCCATTGATATGACAATAGGGCTGCGGATTTCCGAAGAAGAAGAATTGATTGGTGTTGATATATCTGAGCATGGTGCCCATGCCTACAATGATTTTCAAATAACCAAGTAAATTTTCCCCTCCTGTCCCCGAACCGGCTCCCCTTGTAGTACGCCGGTTCGGGGACTTTTTTTGTTGGTGTTGCTGGTTGTTTGTTTGAGGTTTTATGCTGGTTTAGCAGTTAGGAAGCCTGAGACGAGTCACCTGAAACAGAAGTCCGTAAGGTTATTAAGATGAAAAAAATAGCTGTTATCCAGCATGTTGAGTGGGAAGGGCCTGGGCATTTCCTGTTGCAATCGGCAAGACGATGTGGCGTTGAGCTGCGTGTCTTTGAGGCCTGGAAAAACTCACTGCCTGATCCGGCTCAGTTTGCAGGTGTTTTGATCCTGGGTGGTGGCCCCAATGTGGATGAGGAGGAGGAGTATTCTTTTCTCCGGTTGGAAAAAGACTGGTTGCAAGAGGTTATTCGCCTGGACAAGCCTTGTCTGGGTATGTGTCTTGGTCATCAGCTTCTGGCTGAGGCCCTTGGGGCTACCATCGGTAAAAATTTTTGTAATTCTGTCGGGGTTGTCTCCGGGTTGCTGACTTCCAGTGGTAAGGAACACCCCCTGTTTGCAGATTGTCCTGCGGTGATGGATCTTTTTAAGTGGCATGGGCAGTCGGTACAAACTCCGGTTCCCCATCATTTTGATATCCTCGTCACCTCCAAGGAATGCCAGGTGGAGTCCTTTAGTATCAAGGGCAGACCCCATCTGGTTGGTATTCAGTTTGACAATCATGCCAGTCATATTGCTGATGTGCAAAACTGGTGCACAGAGGATCGCCTATGGCTTGAGTCCATGGGCTTTGCTCCTGACCCTGTTTTGGCAGATGTCGATCAGCGCCAACAAGCCTTTGCGACCGATTTTATGAAGTTGTTTTCCTCGTTTTGCAGTATGCTCTAGTAATGATGGGTCATTTTTAGGCCACCTTTACTCCTACTACTCCTTTATCTACTAGAATATGTCACTCTATCGTAAAACCATGTTTTCCATCCTCATGCAGGATGGGCCGTTTACTACTCCAGACTATCTGGATACTATTCCCTTTTCGAAGATGGGGCGAGAGACTGTTTTTTCTCTGAAAAAATATGGTGAGCAGACAAAGTATCGAGTTTTGCGCAATCAGATTTTTGACCTGCTTGATGTCCGTTCCTATGTTGAAATCAAGAGTCTTATTGGCGATGCCAGTGGTCGAAAAGAGGTTTCGGCCAAGGCCTATCGTCTCCTTGGTAATATGTTTGGCATAAAGGGCAGTACCGGTGAGGTTGTGGCCACGGTGAGCAATTATTCCCGTACGGCGGATGGTGTTATTCGGTATCTAAAGGATACGGTGCTGAGTCGTTTCAGTTCCTATATCGAAATGACCAATGAGGTTGATGCGCTGTCAAACCCTGTGGATCTGATGCTTATCATGTTTGATGATCGTTATCATAAAAAGGCGCGTTTTGAGGCCAAGCGAAAACTGCTTCTTATGAGTCTGGCTGGCTCCATCGACCAGCGTGAACGGGAAACAAGGATTGAAGCAAAATTTTCAGAATTTTTAGATTTTTTAAATCGTTATGTCTGGTCGCCACAGGGGCGGATAGGTGAGCTTGAACTCTCCTACCTCTTTAGCGAGCATGGGAATGATGACTTTTCTTGCCAGGAGTGTGCTGTCCTCAGTCTTGATGAGGCTAAGGGTCTGGATCTGGTTAAGGGCCAGAAGTTGACCCTGGTAAAACGCCGCCGTTTTCAGAGTGATGAGCGGTCTGTACCCATCTATGTGTCCATCCGCAAAAAACCACCCGAGGCCAAAGTTCTTAAGCTTATTCGTAAAGGTGAGGAGAATCCGGCGGTGGCGGTTGACGATGAACTCGGGCTTTTGGGGGTGCTTGACTCCCTTGCCGATGTCAAGGCCTTCCAGGCCCACCTGACGCGCTCGGCCATTGCCGCTGATTCCTTTATGGTGCTTGAGGATATTTCTGATTCCCTCACCACCGGCAAACATCACGGCAAAAATGCTGGCAGTTCAAAGGATACACGCATGCTTAAATTCTTTGCCCGCTTGGGCGGGATGCGGGTGGAGTTTATTGTCCACACCAATGAGAGTTACCTTAACTATATCTATCAGCGGGGGGTGGCCCATGATGAGTACGAGGTCAAGCGTGTATTTGATTCAGGCGCGGCTGAACTCTTATTCCCCCAGGATATTTACCACCTTGATATGACCGTGGCACGTGGTCAGCAGCTTGATTGGTGTCGGAATCAGCTTGAGGGGGAGGGGTAGTTTTTTATCTAGGGTTGTGTGTTTGGTCCAAAGTTATATCTGCAGAAGGTTGCGCGCATTTTCGCGGGTCGTTGCGCCAATATCTTCTTTTGCTTGCTTACGTAACCTAGCTAAGCAGTTCACCACTTGGAGCAGGTTTGCTGGAACATTCCGCTTGCCGTGACAACAGGCCGGGGGAAGATCCGGGGCATCGGTTTCAATTACTATATCGTTCAAGTCCAACTCCTGGGCCAGTCGTCTTATTTTCTTGGCCCGGTCGTAAGTCACTGTGCCGCAGAAGCTGATTTTAAATCCCATCTCTATATATTGCTCGGCCTGCTGTAGGCTGCCGCCAAAGGCGTGGACGATTCCGCCATTGGCGAAATTGCTTCTTCGCAGGGTGGCAAGTACCTGGTCGTGGGCTTTTCTCACATGCAGGAGGACCGGTAACTTGTTGATTTTTGCCAGTTGCAGTTGCGCTTCAAAAAGCTCCTGCTGTTTTTGCTGGTCCAGCCCTGGTATAAAATAATCAAGACCGATCTCCCCCAGGGCAACCAGTGGTTTGTGGTCAATATGTTGAGCCAGATCTTGCAGGTGATCTGGGGTATGGTGGTGCAGGTACATGGGGTGCAAGCCGATAGCCGGGAAGAGACCTGGTTCTCTGGCACATAGGGCAAGCAGGTTCCGCCAACCTGACTGGCATACCCCGGGCAGGATCATTTCGGTGACACCACTGTCACGAGAGGACTTTAGGAGTTCCGGTAAATCATCTTTAAAAATAGGCAGGTCAATATGGCAATGGCTATCGAGTAGTTGCATGGCTACTCCATACCAGAGTTTTGGCTGGGTGTCATATCGGCGGGGTTGATGCAGGTTACAAAAAGGTAGGGTGCTACGTTTAAGGAAACGCTTAAAATTAACAGTATCGTAATAATTGCTTTGGAGTAATATATTGGTGTGGGTAAATAAATAACGCAATAATAAGCTGTTGTCGGTTTAATTTGCGTTGTTGTTGTCTTTGGCACGTGTATTGAAATAACCTTGGGCAAGCGTGCAAGCGCTAAGGAGAGTTTTTGTAACAGGAAGTTATGTTACAGGTTTATCAAATGCCCAGTTAAGGGAAAGAATATTTAAGGAGTGGAGTAATGAGAAAGAGAGCGGAGAGAACACTGGCAACAATGGCATTGGCTGGAACCTGTTTTATGGGCTTTGTACCAATGGCTATGGCTGAAGAAGTTGAAGCAGCCAAGCCAGAAGCTGAGCTTGCAGTTGATGTTTTGAGCCAGTATGTGTGGCGTGGTTATGCCCTTAGTGATGACAATATAGTTATTCAACCTTCCATGACTGTAAGTCATAAAGGATTTGCCTTTAACCTCTGGGCAAACCTGGATACTGATAATGACGCTGCTGATGGTAATAACTGGAATGAAACAGATATGACCATCAGTTATGACTGGTCCATGTCGGGTGTGGATTTTGGTGTTGGTTATATCTACTACGCCCTGGAAGATGGTGCTGATGATACCCAGGAATTCTATGCCGCCATAAGCAAAGGGTTTGAGTTTGTTACCCCGAGTTTTACTGTGTATAAAGATACCGATGCTGCGCCTGGTTGGTATATGAACCTGGCCCTTGAGTCGTCTATTCCGGTAAATGAAGAGCTTGCTGTTGATGTTGGTTTTTCTGTTGGTTATTTGATTGTTGATGAGCTTCAGGTTGATGGTGGTGATTACTCCGATTTTCACGATGGTGTAATCTCGGTAGCCATGACCTTTGATGTAGTTGAGTATGTTAGTGTGACCCCAATGCTATCCTACTCCTTCCCGTTATCCAGCGAAGCGGATGATCTGCTGGAAGCTTCAAATGCTGGAAATGGTGATGAAGACATTCTTTACGGTGGCGTAAATGTGAGTTTTGCCTTCTAATCTGTTGTGAGATATGGTTTTTGTGACAAGCCTTTCAGCCTGGTTTAGGTTGAAGGGCTTGTTTTATTTTATGGGGGTGAGAAAAGTAGTAGAAAGTTGTTGATAATAATTACTAAGTGGGTATAGTTTATTGTAATAAAGTGAAACTGCTGAATTAGGTTTTTTTATTTTATGGTATGTCCTGATGTGTGATATAAACAGCTTTACGGTGTTAAACTGGAAGGCTAAAGCATATTCAAACTAGCGGAGGATGTTGTTATGAAAATGGAATGCCCCTGTGGTTACATTTACGATCCAGAAGAAGGTGATTATGAAAATGGTGTTGATCCTGGGACCCCATGGGATAAGGTGCCAAGTGATTGGCTCTGTCCAAAATGTGGTGCTGAAAAAGAAGACTTTTGGGAAGCGGATTAATTCCAGATCTCGGATGAATACAAAAAAGGGCGTTGATACATCGGTATCAACGCCCTTTTTTGTATTCATGTTGGTTAGTGCAATGCCATCAACTGACTACGCAGGTTCTTGCCCGATCCGGTGAGGCCAAGTTTTGCCCGGATGCTCTTTCGGTGGAAGCCAACACCATTTACGGTCAGGTCTAGGGCCGCCCCGATCTCTTTAGTTGATCTACCCTGGCGGATGAGGGTGGCTATCTTTAACTCTTGGGGGGTGAGGTGCTGGTTGATTGTCGACATCCGGTGTAGGAATGGCGAGATGAGGTTATCGAGATAGCCCTTGATAATGGTCACAAAGGTTTGTTCTTTTGCTGATAATGGCTCGGTTTCCAGCCGCTCCACATAGGGCATAATCAGCTGGTTGACATTGTTGGCAATGGTCCCCTCCAGGATTACCCTGTCCTGTTCCCTGCTTTTTAGCAGGCTGTTTAGGGCAATGTTTGTTTCCCGTAACTGGTCAATTTCCTCAAGGTGCTCCTCCGGCAGGTCTGTTACGTCAAGGCCTGTAATATCTCGGAGTGAAACCAGTAACTTTGCGTTGTTCTGGTTGTCAATCGCTGAGATCTGTATGGCGAGTTTTTTGTCTTTCCTGTTGAAAGGTAATGATAGTGCGGTCCTCTCGCCTGTACCTATTTGTTGAATTCCCTGCCGGAGTTTTTTTGTTTCAGGCTGTATGTCCTCCCTCTCATAAAACTGCAGGAAGTTAAGACCGATGGTTTCCGGTTGTTGTCGTTCCCAGCTTTGGTTGGTTTCAATGATGGCGCCTGTTTCATCCAATATGGCAATTTGGTCATGGAGGTTGTCTAGAATCGTGTGCATGGCAGGTTTCCTTGGCGGTGAGTAGTAGGTTTTGCTATCAGTATACACCTCTTAACCCATGCTTAAAAGGGTGTTATTGGTTACAGCGATCTTTTTCGCCTTTATGGGGGACAAATTTGAAGCATGGGCAGGTTTTCTCCCATAATTGTAATGGTTTTGGTAAGGAGTATTTTTTTGTTTTGGCAGGGAATGAGGTGGGATAAGGGCTGGGACGGAACAGAAAGAGTTTTTAAGGGGTGGCATGAATTTCGCTATCTCCATTGGTGAAGTGTTACTTGTTGGGCAAGATGAAATGGAGAGCAGGTTATGATGCAACTTATAGATACAACATTGCGGGAGGGGGAGCAGGCACCTGGGGTCTGTTTTGACCTTTTGCTTAAAAAAAAGATTGCCCAAGGGCTTGTGGCAACGGGTCTCGCTGAAATTGAGCTGGGTATTGCTGTTGCCGGTGATTTGGATCTTGCTGAGTTTAGCCACTGGTTTCAGGCGCTGTACCCTGAGCAGTCATTCTCCCTGTGGAGTCGCTGCTGTTTTGCGGATATTTATTTTGCCAGGAGTTTGAACCCTTCTGTTCTGGCCCTGTCGGTTCCGGTGTCTGATTTACACCTGCACGATAAACTGGCAAAAGACCGTAATTGGGCCAGGGAGAGTTTACGGGAGGCTATTCGGTTTGCTTTCTTTCTGGGGACAGGCAAGGTTGCCGTGGGGTTTGAGGATGCAACCCGGGCGGACAACGGTTTTATCCGGGAGATGGCGGATATCGCCCGTGAGGAAGGTGCTTTTCGTCTGCGCCTTGCTGACACAGTTGGTATTGCCACCCCTAAGGTCATGGGTCAGAAGATTGATGCGGTGGCAGGTTTAGGTTTAGAGATTGGGGTGCATTGTCATAACGATTTCGGCATGGCAACCGCCAATACTATTGCCAGTTTGGAGTATGGCGCTGGGTGGGCAGATGTTACCGTGCTTGGCCTTGGTGAACGGGCAGGTAACAGCCGCCTTGAAGAGGTCGCAAGTTTTTTAAAGCTCCAAAAAGGCGGGGCAGCGTATGACCTGTTGGCCATGTGCAGGTTAAGCCGGTTTTTGGCCCAGGAAACAGGGCGGCAGGTCCCTGGGGCAAGGCCCATTCTCGGGGAGGATATTTTCACCTGTGAAACAGGTTTACACCTGCAGGGACTAATGGCAAATCCGCAAACCTATGAGCCGTATGATCCTAGTTGCGTTGGGGGTAAAAGACGGATTTTGGTTGGAGCAAAGGCAGGTCGTCATGCCGTTGGTAAAACTGTGCAGCGTTTGGGTTTTGCAAAGCCTGATCCTATTGGTTTGGAAAATCTGACCCGCCGGGTGCGCGCTCTGTCACATGAGAAGAGAAGACCTCTGGTTGATCATGAAGTTGTGGGGCTTGCTGTGTCATGTCTGGGGCATTCTTAATAAGCTACAGGTACTAAATATCAACTTTCCCACTTGGTGTATAGCCCGGTTATTGTGAGGTTGTTTGCGAGTCAATGCAAAGTCGCTTATTTTGAATTCAGGCTTTAGCATAACATATTCTCTTACCATTCTACTGAATCCTGAATTCAAATAATACTGCACGTCTAGCAAGAGCATAAAACGACGACAATCCATCAATATAGCACAAGTGGGAAAGTTGAGTGCTATAAAGTAATAATCTCCTTGCGTCCACTTTCAGGAAATGGCAGGATCTTTAAGTGTAGCCTGCATGTTGAGCAGGTTCCTTTAGGGTTCTTCTTGAGCAGGAGTTTCGCATGACAACTGTTATTGATCTCCATTCCTTTGCTGAACGTGACCTCCTGGTGGATGCACTGGCAGCGCTTATTGCAACTGAGCTGACCCGTGGAGTAAACAGCAATGGTCGGGCGACCCTTGCTGTATCGGGGGGATCCACCCCGGTCGATCTTTTTATTAGGTTGGCAAATGTCGATCTGGCCTGGCCTAAGGTCGATATTTGTCTTGTTGATGAGCGCTGGGTTGATCCTGATGATCCGGCCTCCAATGAAAGGCTGGTGAAAACTCATCTCCTGCAAAATAAGGCCGCGGCGGCCCATTTTACCGGCATGAAAACCTTAGCCAAAACGGCCAGTGAGGGTGAGGCGGAGTGTGCTAGGCGTTTGCACCGTTATCAGCCCTGCGATGTTCTTATTCTTGGTATGGGTGATGATGGTCACACCGCGTCCCTCTTCCCCAAGGCGCAAAAATTGGCCCAGGCAGTGGATATGCAGTCTGGGAAAATCTGTGTAGGTATTGCTCCCAGCACTGCCCCCCATGAACGCATGACCCTTACCTTGCCCGCTATTCTTGCGGCAAAACAGATTATTCTTCATATCACCGGTCAGAACAAAAAAGAGGTTTTGAATCAGGCGCTTACAGACGGTGCGCCGGAGGAAATGCCTATCCGCTTTATCATCAACCATCTATCTGAGCAGAAAAAGCCATTGCCGGTGTTCTGGGCAAAATAAGGGAGCTTACGTAATGCATAAGATTGTCGAAAAAGTCACCAGTCGTATCATTAAACGCAGTGCTGAACATCGCCACCGTTATCTACAAAGGGTCGCTGCTGCCAAGGGCGATACCCCGTTTCGCACCAACCTTCCCTGTTCCAATTTTGCCCATGATCTGGCTGGCTGTGTCGGTAGTTGCCGCTCGGCCCTTCTTGACAAGGAGGTGCCTAATATTGGTATCATCTCCGCCTATAACGATATGGTCTCTGCCCACCAACCCTACGGAAAATATCCGGAGATTATCAAAGCTGCGGTGACTTCCGTGGGGGGCAATGCCCAGTTTGCCGGGGGGGTTCCGGCCATGTGTGACGGGGTGACTCAAGGGGAACCGGGGATGGATATGTCGCTGGTCAGCCGGGATGTGATCGCTATGTCCACCGTGATTGGCTTGTCCCATAATGTCTTTGATGGGGCGATTCTCTTAGGTGTTTGTGATAAGATCCTGCCGGGACTACTCATGGGTGGCCTGCAGTTTGGTCATCTGCCCATGCTCTTTATCCCGGCAGGGCCTATGCGGTCTGGTATCAGCAATCGCGATAAGAACAAGGTGCGTGAGGCCTTTGCCAAAGGGGAGGTGGGGCAGGAGGAACTTTTGGCCTCCGAGGTAAAGGCCTATCACAGTCCTGGCACCTGCACCTTTTACGGGACGGCAAACTCCAACCAGCTTATGGCGGAAATGCTGGGCTTGCACCTGCCGGGGGCCTCCTTTGTTAATGCTGGCACCGCGCTACGGGACGGGCTTACCCGTACAGCCGCAGAACGTATCACCGGCATGACCCATCTGGGGACGAATTACACTCCCCTTGCCGAAATTATCAGTGAAAAATCCATCGTTAACGCCATCGTTGGCCTGATGGCAACGGGTGGTTCCACCAATGAAACCATGCACCTTGTGGCCATCGCCCGGGCTGCTGGAATCCGCATTGATTGGGATGATTTTGCCGAACTCTCTGATGTTACGCCCCTTCTTGTGCGTATCTATCCCAATGGTGCCGGGGACATCAACTCCTTTCAGCAGGCTGGGGGGATGGCACTCTTGACTCGTGAGCTTATGGCTGGAGGCCTGATCCATGAAGATGTACAGACTGTGGCAGGTCTTGGCTTTAAGCGGTATACTAGAGCTCCTGAACTTGTTGGCGATAAGGTGGTGTGGCGCGATGGACCACGTAAGGCCGGAGACTCAGCCATTATAGCCACGGTTGGGGAACCGTTTGAGGTTTTGGGTGGGATTAAGGTGCTGTCCGGCAATCTTGGTCGGGCCATTATGAAGATCTCGGCTCTGGTGGATGGTGAGAAGACCTTTGTCGAGGCCCCAGCCATGGTCTTTAATAGTCAGCAGGAGCTTGAAGATGCCTTTAATGATGGCAGGCTTAACCGGGATCTGGTGGCGGTGGTACGTTTTCAGGGGCCACGGGCCAACGGCATGCCTGAGTTGCATAAACTCATCACCCATCTTTCCATCACCATGGATCGTGGCTATAAGGTGGGCCTTGTCACTGATGGCAGGTTGTCCGGCGCCTCCGGTAAGGTTCCCTTTGCCATCCATTGTACACCGGAAGCGGTGATGGGTGGGGTGCTGAGTAGGGTTCAGGACGGTGATGTAATTGTGATGGATGCCCATCGTTCCATTTTGGAGCTGAAGGTATCTGGGGAGGAGTTGGCTGGGCGTACCCCGCACGTTGCCGATCTGGATGCGGCCCGCCATGGTCTGGGTCGGCAGATTTTTGCCCCGCTCAGGAAGAATCTCCTCGGGGCTGAAGAGGGTGCAAGTTCGATTTTTGCCTATACTGATGAGAGCTAATGTTGCATATTCCACCTTGAGCCCGAGGCGCGTATAGTATAGTAAAAGAGGAAACCTTTAAACTCCGCGTCCTTTGTGTCTTTGCGGGGCATATTCATATTACGTTTCCGCAACATGGCACAGGTGGAATTGGTGGCGTGAGACTATTTTGAGAGATAAAAATTATGAGTGAGACAACAAACTGGAAGATTCCAGCCCTTGATATTCTGCAAACCGGGCCTGTGGTGTCGGTGATTGTTATTCATGATCTGGATCATGCTGTACCACTGGCCAAGGCCCTGGTGGCAGGGGGGGTGAAAGTGCTTGAAGTTACCCTGCGTACCCCGGTTGCCATTGAAGCCATTCGCCTTATGAGCCAGGAGGTTCCGGAGGCCATTGTTGGGGCCGGGACGGTGGTCTCGGCGGATGATTTGCATAGGGTTACTGAGGCTGGAGGTCAATTTGCCATCAGTCCTGGCTCCACCCCCACCCTGATTGAGGCCGCCTTACGAGGTTCTATTGCTCTAATTCCCGGTATTTCAACGGCATCGGAATTGATGCTTGGTATGGAGTACGGGTTGCGGGAGTTCAAGTTTTTTCCGGCTGAGGCGGCAGGTGGCATTCCCATGTTAAAATCCCTCGGCGGGCCATTTCCCCAGGTGACTTTCTGTCCCACCGGCGGTATTTCAGCCGATAATTATAAGGAGTATCTGGCCCTTGATAATGTCGCCTGTGTCGGCGGTTCCTGGCTTGCCCCCACCAAGCTTTTGCAAGAGGGACTGTATGACAGAATAACGGAGCTTGCCCAAAAGGCTTTGGGGTAAAGGTCTGCGATTGTCGTAAAGAACAAAACTTTGCACCCTCTGCGTCAAAGCGGTGCAAAAACAAAATAGGCCACCATGATCCGTTCCCATAAAAACAAAGACGGTTTCACTGTTATTGAGGTGGAAAACAGACAGGCCACAGCCAAACTGGCCTTGCAGGGGGCCCATCTCTTTCATTATCAGAAACAGGGGGAGCAACCTCTTTTGTGGTGCAGTAAACTCCGTTATTTCAGGCATGGCAAGGCAATTAGGGGTGGGATGCCAATCTGTTGGCCATGGTTTGGCAAGCACCCTGATGACCCAGCTCTCCCTCAGCACGGCTTTGCCAGAACGTCTCTATTTGAACTTGTCGCAATGAGCGAGCCGGATGAGGACACCACGGAGCTTGTTTTGCAACTTAAAGACTCGCCGGAGTCTCTAGCCCTGTGGCCGTATCTGTTCAGGTTGAGACTGGTGGTGGTAATTGGTCGCACTTTAAGTGTGGCGTTGATCACCTTGAATCAAGATCAGCAGCCCTTTACCGTCAGTTCGGCCCTGCATACCTATTTTACGGTGGATCACATCGACAACGTTAAGGTTGAGGGGCTGGCTGGTGCCACCTATCTAGATACCCTGACTGGTAAGACGGTGCAGCAGGTTGGCAATATTGCTATCAATGCCGAGGTTGATCGGGTATATCACGCGGCCCCACTGATTAATCTCCATGATGGAGTCCGAACCATCCAGGT
Source organism: Deltaproteobacteria bacterium (assembly GCA_024277655.1). Classification (GTDB taxonomy): domain Bacteria; phylum Desulfobacterota; class Desulfobulbia; order Desulfobulbales; family SURF-16; genus JAJRUT01. The sequence goes on from JAJRUT010000085.1 coordinate 34,592, forward strand.
CAGGCCGGAGGGCTCCGGTTCAACCGTGGTGTGGAATCCGTGGCAGGAAAAGGCGGAGTCAATGGCTGATATGGATGATTATACAACTATGCTCTGCATCGAAACAGCAAATGCCATGCAGGATGCCCGGCTTGTGGCACCGGGTGCGGAGCATACCTTGCGAGTGGAGTTGTTCTGAATGGAAGAAAAGGTCGGCGGATAGTGGTAGACAGTCCAGGGTGTTAGCCAATAGCTTGAGGCTGGCAATCATATAAAAAAAGAGGCGAATCAAGATGAGTGATAAGAAAAAACCATGTGATTTTGCAATCTTCGGGGTTCTCGGGGATTTGTCCAGAAGAAAACTCCTACCCTCATTATATCAGTTGGACAAGGCCGGTCTGCTTGATGAGGAAACCCGAATTCTTGGGGTGGCTCGTCATGAACTCAGCCAGGAGGAGTTTTTGGAGAAGATGAAGACAGCCCTTGGGGAGTTTATCAAGGAGGATATCGACCAGGAGGTCTTTGAGCGCCTCCTTGATCGTTTGCAGTATGTCCTGATCAATGTTGATGTGCCGGAGGAGTATAAACGCCTCGGTGAAGTGATCGATCAGGAGAAACGGGTGCTGGTTAATTATTTCTCGGTGGCACCCTTTCTCTTTGATGATATCTGCAAGGGGCTTGCCCATGCTGGTTTGGTGAACGGTGAGACCAGGGTGGTGCTGGAAAAACCCATCGGTCGTGATCTTGCCTCCTCCCAGGAAATAAATGACACGGTGGCTGCGGTTTTCCATGAGGATCAGGTGTATCGCATCGATCATTATCTGGGCAAGGAGACGGTGATGAATCTGCTGGCTCTGCGTTTTGCAAACTCCATTTTCACTACCAACTGGGATCATAACACCATCGACCATGTGCAGATTACTGTGGCGGAGGAGGTGGGAATTGAAGGTCGTTGGGGCTATTTTGATGAGTCCGGCCAGATGCGGGATATGGTTCAAAATCACCTGATGCAGATTCTTACTCTAGTGGCAATGGAACCTCCGGTGAATATGGATGGTGATTCCATTCGCAATGAGAAGTTGAAAGTTTTAAAGGCCTTGCGGCCTATCACTGCCGACACAGTTGAAGAAAAAACGGTACGTGGTCAATATACCTCAGGCTATATTCAGGGACGTTCTGTGCCGGGTTATTTGGAGGAGGAGGGGGGGAATCCGAAGTCACATACCGAGAGCTTTGTGGCACTCAGGGTCGATATTGATAATTGGCGTTGGGCCGATGTGCCGTTCTATCTGCGCACCGGTAAGCGGATGACCACCAAACGCTCGGAGGTGGTCATCTATTTTAAGAGGCTTCCCCATAATATCTTCAAGGACAGCTACAAGAAATTGCCCCGCAATAAGCTGGTGATTCGTTTGCAACCCGATGAGGGGGTAGAGATTGAGATGATGAACAAGGTGCCGGGGATTGGCAAGGGTATTAAACTGCAAAAAACGTTGCTCGATCTAAGCTTTTCCGATGCCTTTAACTCGGCCCGGGTGGCAGACGCCTACGAACGACTCATCCTTGAAACCTTGATCGGCAACCAGTCCCTGTTTATCCGCCGGGATGAGGTTGAGCGATCCTGGCAATGGATTGACTCTATCCATGAGGCGTGGGAAACCTCCGATGAGGCACCGAAGCCCTATCCAGCCGGAACCTGGGGGCCGGTTGCCTCAGTGGCACTTCTCGCCCGTGATGGCCGGGAGTGGGAGGAGTAGGAGACTTTCTATATAACTCAATCAATAGAGGCCTCAATGTTTGGCCTTATAAAGAAATTTAACCGTACGGCAGTCTTAACAGACAAAGCTTGGTTAAAGAAAGTAAGTGAATTTAAATGAGCTTTGATCCCAGGTCTAGAAATTAAATTTATAACCTATTTTTGTCAGCTATGAAAGGGGGCTCAAGGGGCTAGTGATTGTATTTTTGACCCAACTGATTCCTGTTGGGCTTGTGCTCAAAATCAAAGATGATGTATTTACCTAGGGCTAAAATTCACTATCAGGCTACGGCCCGATGCTCTTCATGTTGTCTATGTGCCTGATTTAATATGGTTTTAATGGTAACTAGATATGCAATTAATCGTAGCCCAAAACAACATCAGATGGTGATTGGGCAGGCGCAGTCTTGCCGTTATGGGATCGTTTTTGTGCTAATACATCTAGTTTTATTTTAGTAGACGAAGTTCGTGGGTTATATTTAATTTGAACAACCTTTTTTTCTTTTGCCTTAAAATAATTTTCCACATCTTGATTATGGGGTTTTCTACCCCAGTCTTCGCCAATAACAAAAATATCGGCTTTAACCTCCTCACACACAGAAAGGTAATCCAGTTCATAGTATGGAAGTACAATATTTACACAACTAAGTGCTTTAAGCATTTCAATACGTTGATCAAGTGGAATAACAGGAATATTAGGCTTGTACAGTTTGACAACTTCATCAGAGGCAACACCAACCGCCACGACATCACCTAATGTTTTACAGTATTCTAGTAATGCGAGGTGACCTACATGCAACAAATCAAATGTCCCTACCGTATATATAACCATGTTGTATTGACTCCTATATGAAAGTATTCTTGTTATTTTCTTTTACCTCACATATTACCTTCTATAGAAGTTTCCAGCCATAGATACCTGTTATGAGGAGAGTATAAGTCGCAAGAATATAAACATTAACAGGGTTTCCTGAAAGTTTTGGTGTTTTGATTTCTGACACATTCAAGGCGGCAAGTCCTACGCCACTGATATAAAGAATGACAGTAAAAATTCCCTGGTTAACAACACCTTCAAGCAAAAATATAAAAACGAGGATGATACTATTGTTGTCAAGAGCTAGGCCTGTGTATTTAGACCCGCCAGCAAGGCCGAAGGTGCTAAAATAACTCAATCGTATAGCACTAGCAGCAAGCATTAAAAAAGCACCTACTAGAAAAATAGGGGCGAACTTGCCATAGCTAAGCAAAAGAATAGCCGGAGTAACGCCATAGCTAACAATGTCTATTACTACATCAAGTTGTCCGCCAAAAGCTCGGTCGTTGCCTGTCCGTCCTTTCATTCTTCGAGCAATAAGTCCATCTGCCCAGTCAAACGCAACAGCCCAGATCATGCCAATCATTGTGGCGTAGAAAACACCCAAGATACTAAAATAAATGGCTAATATTGTACAAGCCAACCCTGCAAGTGAGCACAGGTTTGGAAGATCTTTCACATAGGAAAGAATGGAAGGTTGTAGTTCTTGGGGTTCTGCTTTGTCTATAGTCATATTGATCCAGAAAAGTGATAATTGCATGATGCGAGTAATTTATTTGTAACAGCACCTAGTGTATACAATATTTATCACTTTTTTACATTCAGATCGTCCTAATTGTTATAATTTTTGAGACATCGGGTGGGTCAGGTGTCAGGAGCCTTACGACTCACAAACTAAAAAGAGAATTTATGCGAAAAAAGAAAGCAGACTTGACATGAATAACCAATAAAAGCTAAAAGCAATTAACAGCGTCGCTCCGCTCCGACTTACTGGCCGAGATCAAATGGAAAGAGTGACCGGGGTCGCGTGGAATCGGTGGCCGGGATCAGTGGAATACGCACCCTATTGATGATATGCGTATGACTTGGAAGACCTTTACTTTATCTTCTGTTGTCGTGGTTTCAACCGCGAAGATGTGACCAGACTGTGACCAAAAGGAGCACCCGAAGGGCTTGGCCTTGACAGTTTTGAACGGCTGAACCACTGGCATGTTGCCAGAGAAGGAATAACGGAATTTACAGAACATGTCATATGTCAATTACTTTGTCAGTTATTACAAAAATATAACGTATTCGTCACTGTTTAGACATATTATTTAGTTACACTTTGGTGTAAGCATAGCTTGTATGAATTTATAACATTACTAATTTTGGTAGGAATATATGGTTAACAAAACAATATTGGTTGTACTTGATGGCTTGGCTTATGAAACTGCCGAACAGTGTATGGGCTTCCTTCATGCTCTAAAAGAGCAAGGAGTAGCCACGGTTTATAAAATGCAGTGTGAACTGCCATCTATGTCTCGACCGCTATATGAAACAATTCTCACCGGCGTTACCCCAGCTCTAAGTGGAATTGTAAGTAATCAGGTCATACGTAACTCAAATCAAACAAGTGTATTCAGTTTAGCTCGCCAAGCAGGATTAACGACCGCTGCCGCAGCGTTCCATTGGTATAGTGAACTATATAATTGTAGTCCATATGATGCTGTGCGCGATCGTCATACTCAAGATCCTGAGCGTCTAATACAATATGGTTGCTTTTATCATGGAGAGCACTATGCGGATAGTTATCTATATCTCGATGCGGAATCGTTAAGACTTCGTTACAACCCAGACTTTCTGTTGATACATCCAATGAATATTGACAATGCAGGTCATAAAGCAGGCATTAACAGTTCACACTATCGTAATACGGTACGCCATTCGGATAGCGAATTATCTAAATATATACCAACGTGGATTGATGAGGGTTACCAAGTTTTGATTACTGCTGATCACGGTATGAATGACGATAAGAGTCATGGAGGCCCTCTCTCTATAGAGCGCGACATACCTTTGTTTGTGATCGGTAAGTGTTTCTCACATCAACAGATGTGTACGCCTAAGCAAACTGAAATTTGCGGTACTATTTGTGATTTGCTTGGCA
>JAJRUT010000086.1 GCA_024277655.1 Deltaproteobacteria bacterium
AGCGGTCTACGGTTGCCAATATGCTTCGCCTCTTGCATCTTCCGCAGTTTGCCAAGGACGATGTGGCCAGTGGACGACTCAGTACGGGGCATGCCCGTGTCCTTCTCTCCTTACAAAATGAAGAGGAAATGGAGAATTTGCGTAATACTATCCTCAAGAAGCGTCTTACGGTGCGTCAGGCCGAAGGGGTGGTGAAGGGGGTGCGGAAAAAAGTGCGGCCCGGAAGCCGCAAACCGCAGGGTGAGGAAATTCCCAAATCATACTGTACAACCCTGAGTGCTGATATTGTGCGAACTTTTGATACCAAGGCCAAGATCGTGCAGAATGGCTCACGGGGCAAAATCGAGATCGAGTATTTTTCCCTGGATGACCTTGAAAGGATTCATGGCTTGATTGGTAAAATTTCTGGAGAGTAAATCTCTAACATACTGAAATATCGTTGTTAATGGTGGGCTTATGGTTGTCGTGCAGTGCGTGGAGCAGGGTGTGGTTCAGAGAAATAGCCAGGTTAATCAGGATTCATTGGCAATGGTCATCCTGTCCCCGAGGATTGCTGCAATGGCAAGGCCCGGTCAGTTTGTTATGGTTGCCTGTTCTAAAACCGGTCAGAGTCCGTTACTCCGGAGGCCCTTGTCCATCCATGCTGTGGATGGTGATTGTCTGACGTTGCTTTATCGGGTGGTGGGTCAAGGGACGGAGTTGCTGGCAAATATGAATGTTAATAATTCTCTTTCTATCCTGGGACCATTAGGGATGGGATTTGCTATTGCTGAAAGAAAACACCACTGTTTGGTTGGGGGGGGGATAGGTATTGCCCCGTTACTTTTTCTTGCAAGGGCAATAAGGCGGGCCCAGCCCGATAGTCAGATTACTCTTCTTGCTGGAGCGCGTAGCGACCTGGAACTTCTCGTCATTGAAAAGTTTCAGCCAGGCGTTGAGGTGCTGATTGCCACAGATGACGGCAGTGAAGGTCACCATGGCTTTGTCACTGAACTCCTGGCGGAGATTACGGGCGATGTGGAGGTCTATACCTGTGGGCCAACTCCTATGATGAAGGGTGTTGCGGCTATTGCCAGAAAGCATAGCTGGGGATGTCAGGTCTCCCTTGAATCGCATATGGCCTGTGGCATGGGAGCCTGCCTTGGTTGTGCGGTTGAGCGCAGTGGAGTTCATGAGGGTGCAGATAAATATGTCCATGTGTGCAAAGATGGACCAGTGTTTAAGGCGGGCGAGATATGGGCATAGATCTTTCAGTACAAATTGGTTCGTTGCAGCTAAAAAACCCGATTATGACTGCGTCTGGTACCTTTGGTTACGGTGAGGAGTTCTCGCCCTTTGTCGATTGTGCTGATCTGGGCGCAATTGTGGTTAAGGGCATTTCGGTAACGCCTCGCCCAGGAAATCCACCACCGCGGATTGTTGAGACTGAGGCGGGGATGCTTAATGCCATAGGGCTACAAAATGGTGGAATTGAGCGGTTTATAGATTCTAAAATTCCCATGTTGCGGGAATTAGATGCCACGGTAATTGTCAATATTCTTGGTGACTCGGTTGAGGATTATGCGGAGCTTGCCCGCAGGCTTGAACCGTTGCCTGAGGTGGCTGGAATAGAGGTTAATATATCCTGTCCCAACGTCAAGAAGGGAGGGGTGGCCTTTGGCACGGTCCCCGAGATGGCTGCCAGGGTAACCCGGGCTGTCAAGGATCATAGTTCTAAAACGGTTATTGTAAAACTATCTCCCAATGTCACGGATATCACCGTTATCGCCAGAGCGGTTGCTGAGGCCGGGGCCGATGCGGTCTCCCTCATTAATACACTTATCGGCATGGCCATTGATGTCGACTCTAGGCGGCCTAAACTTGCCAATGTCATCGGTGGCTTGTCAGGGCCTGCTATTAAGCCTGTGGCATTGCGGATGGTGTATCAGGTGGCGCAGGCTGTGAATATCCCGGTAATTGGTATTGGTGGTATTACTAGCCTGAATGATGTGTTGGAATTTTTGATAGCCGGAGCTTGTGCCGTGCAGATTGGTACGGCAAATTTCATTAATCCGGCCGTGAGTAGTGAACTGGTACTCGGTCTTGAGCAGTATCTGACCACCCATCAATGTTCCCTGGCAGATCTGATCGGTTCTGTGCGGGTATGATTATCATAAGGCGTTTACAGCTCTTATGGGCTGTGTTTAAACATAAAAAAACCCCGTGGGTGCTTCGTCTTCTCTTGATTATGGGGTTTGCCTATATTCTCCTGCCCTTTGACTTGATTCCGGATAATTTGCTGATTGTCGGGTGGATGGATGATTTAGCATTAGCCATCGTTCTGGTTGCTGTGGCTTTGAAGTTTACCCCTGAGGATCTTCTTGAGCGTCTGGTGAATAAGGGTAAGGATTCTTAGTGAATGATTTAAAGAAAAAACTCAGCCGAATCATCTGTGAAGAGTATCAGAACTGGTTTGTTGGCCTAAATCTGCCCCTTAAATGCAGTAGGGGGTGCGCTGATTGTTGTTCGGTTAATGTCAAGGTCACCGCCACTGAAGGGGAGCTGATCTATGACTTTATCCTGGCTAATGGTCGTGAGCAGTGGTTCGCTGGTGTCTTGGCAATGCCTGTAGATAATGAAAAAATACATTTAACCACCAATGGTTTTGCCAAGGCCTGTATTGATGGTAATGATGATATTCCCCAAGAGATAAAAGGGCGGGGGCAATGCCCATTTTTAGTGGATAAAACCTGTGCTATTTATGAGGTTAGACCTTTTAGCTGTCGATGCTTTGGGTCAACTGTGAATTGTACAAGTGGTGGTAGCGCGGAAATTCCGGCTCTTGTCTTGTCGGCCTCAACCGTGATGATGCAACTACTTGAGCATGTTGGTCAGCGGGAGTACTGGGGTAATCTCCGGGATGTCCTTATTGGACTAAGCGATCTACCAGCCTATAGGCCGGTACGTACTTTGTCTGACCAGTCACTGGAAATGCAGGCTAGAGCGCGTCTTCTCAGTGGTCAACCCATACCTGGTTTTCTCATTGAAGATAAAGAGTCCTCAGCAATAACAGATCTGCTGGGAATTATTTTTAATAGAACTGTTAATGGCAAGCGCGTTGAGGATATATTAAATGGCTGTTAGGAAAACGTTAACCCAGAGGATAAAAAGCAATGATTGCAGACTCTAAAATAGAGCCCCAGCTGGATTGGCAGGAAATTGATACCGTTCTCCTCGATATGGATGGAACCCTGCTGGATAAGTATTTTGATGATTATTTCTGGGAAGAACATATTCCCGAGGTGTATGCCAAGCAGAATAATATCTCAATTTTTACTGCTGAAGAGGAGCTTCTCGCGAAATACAAAGAGGTGGAGGGCAATTTAGAGTGGACGGATCTGGATTTCTGGTCGGAAAAACTTGATCTTGATATTGAAAAACTAAAGGAAGAGGTGAATCATATGATCAGTGTTCACCCATATGTGCCTGAATTCTTAGATTATTGCAGGTCTTTGGGCAAGAAGATTATGTTGGTGACCAATGCCCATCCCAAGACGCTGAAGATCAAAATGAACAAGACCAAGCTCCGGGATTTTTTTGATGAGGTGGTCTGCGCCGATGAGATTGGCCTTGCCAAGGAGCAGGATGGTTTTTGGCAGAAACTCAGTGAAAAATATGAGTTTGACAAGAGCAGGACGCTTCTTGTCGACGATAATAATGCCGTGCTTGAAAGTGGTGAACGGTTTGGCATAAAAAAGTTGATCCACGTATCTAAGTCATCGACAATGCTACCTGTTTCCCATTCTACAAAATTCCCCTCCATTATCTTTTTCAAAGAGCTTATGGGGGAGTGAGTATCCGGTGTATTTACTGACTGAATTCCCATTCATTCTTTTGAAAAAAATACGTATGTACCATTGACAAAGAGGATGGGATACAGTAATTAAAAACATCTTTTTACTAAAGGATAAGGATTTATTTTAATATAAGTAATCTCAATTTAGCAAAATTTAACGGAGGAGATGGATATGGCTACTATCGAATATGATGGACATTCGTACGGTGTTGATGAAGATGGTTTCTTGACAAACGGTATGGAAGAGTGGAACGAGTCTTGGGTTGAGTTTGTAAAGGCTGAAGAAGGTATCACCGATATGTCCGATGAGCACTGGAAGGTAATCAACGCTCTTCAGGACTACTACAAGAAGAACGGCATTGCGCCAATGGTACGTATTCTTTCCAAGACCACCGGCTTCCCACTGAAGCGCATTTATGAGCTTTTCCCATCAGGACCAGGAAAGGGCGCTTGTAAGATGTCCGGTCTTCCTAAGCCAACAGGTTGTGTATAAGGCTTACGAAGGGCAGTTTAATTAAGTTTAGTTCAGGCCTAAGGGCTTGACTACTTGATTTTGAAAAGGAATTGAACCCATCCGGGTTTGATTCCTTTTTTTTTGGTTTAGGTTGGGAGAGTAGTATAACGGGAGATAGGGGGAAGGGTTTGTGGTCTTATCAGATAATCTGATCCTGAAAAGTCTGGTGTAGACCGTTGAGTACAGCTTTGTACTCAACGGTCGTAATTTGGGCACCACGCAAGCCACCGCGAAGATTAATTTCAGCAAGATAGGTTGCGCCATTCGGAGTGACCATCAAATCAATATGGGCGTAGGGAAATTTACCGCGCTCCATCACTCTTTGGCAGATGTTTTCCTGCTCAGCAGTTAATGCACATTTTTTAGGATGCCCACCACAGTGGAGGTTATTGCGAAAATTATTGGGATTGAACCGTTCATAATTTTCGGCATAATCTCCCAGTTTTAAAACGCGAATATCCCGACAATCAGCGAGGAAGGGCTGCAGGACAAAGGGGTAGGGAAGTACAGACAGGGTAGCCTGGTTAAAGACATCTTCAACGGACTGCCAGAGGTGGATTCCCAGGCCGGCGTTTTTGCAATCATCCTTGGTGACAACTCTGCCAATATCATGATGAGTGTAATGATTCACTCCATTTAGGAGGTCGTGCTGGTCGAAAATCACCAGTGTTTGGGGGATCATATATTGACCGAGTAAGCGGGCCTGCATAACCTTGGAACGGGATACTTGTTGACTTAAACCGCTGGGGAACAGGGTAACTCCGCGTCCTTCGAGGTCAGATAGAATGAACTCTTCCCGGGGTTTAACCCGAATCCGGCCGATAAAACAATGTTCAGTTCCCCATGAATCAAACCCGGCATGCAGGCTGTTATTGTCGATAATGATGGTTTTCGCCATTTAAAAGAGCATTTCCACAAAGCGTTGATGATAGGCGGTGAGGTCTTGATTGCACTCAGCGCAAAAGAGGCGCACTTCGCCAAGAATCTGCGATTCATCGCCATCTTGCTCAAAGCTGCCATCACTATTTTGGATGTAGCGACTGGTGAGGATAACGCCGTCGGCAACTTCAAAAAAATCGGAGTTATTGCCGCAATTGGAGCAGGTTATAAGGTGATTTGTTTGGCCTAAAATTGGGTTTGGTTGACGTTTTGGTTCGGGGTCTAATCTCACTGCATAATCTCCGTAGTCTTCTGTAAAGGGTAACTCTAAAAAACAGCAATGTAATGGCGACCACAAATTTGTCAATATATACGAAGGATATGTTGGGGCTTAACTCAGAAATAAGCTTAGAAAATCCTCCTCAGAGAGTATTTCTATTTCCATGGCTTGAGCTTTTTTGAGTTTGGAACCAGCTTTTTCTCCGCAGACAAGGTGGGTGACTCTTTTGGTGAGTGAGTTGGCAATGTTCCCACCCAGCTTTCTAACCTTTTGTTGGGCCTCAGTGCGGGAAAATTTGCTCAGTTTGCCGGTAAAGAGGACGGTTTTGCCGGCAAGTGATGTGTCGGTTATGGGTGGTGGGGCTGGTTCGGTAATCTCAAACCCAAGTTTGGCAAGCTCCGTCAGCATTGTTGAGGTTTGCGGGTCGGTGAAAAAATTTACTGTGGATGAGGCCATCTGCTCGCCAATTGATTTTATAGCCGCAATCTGCTTTTCGTCTGCCTTGGCTAACTCCGCCAGTGTTTTAAATTCATGGGCAATAACCTCGCCACTCACGGCACCAATGTGACGGATGCCAAGGGCGGGTAAAAAACGCGCGAGAGAGGTTTTTTTCGCCTTTTCTATACCTTGGACTGCTTTCTGGGCAGATCTCTCTCCCCAGCCGTCTAGTTTGGCTAAATCGGCGGGTTGTAGTTTGAAGATGGAAACGATATCTGTAACAAGTCCCTCTTTGACCAGTTGCTCAACGGCTTTTTTACCAAGGCCGTCAATATCAAGGCCCGCTTTAGAGCAAAAATGGATCAGACTGCGAACCCTTTGGGCTGGACAGGAGAGGTTCGGGCAGCGCAGAGCTGATTCAGTCTCTTTTTTAACAAGCGGGGTCGTACATTCAGGGCATTGGTCAGGAAAAGCAATGGGTCTGGCATCAGCCGGGCGTTTACCCAGCACGGGTTTGACAACCTCAGGGATAACATCTCCGGCGCGTTGAATAAGGACGGTGTCGCCAATGAATAAATTTTTGCGAATCACTTCATCCTCGTTATGCAAGGTTGCCCGGCGGACAATAACTCCGCCGACAGATACTGGAGCAAGGGTGGCAACTGGAGTAATGGCACCGGTGCGCCCCACCTGAAATTGCACGTCGAGTAAGCGGGTGGTGGCCTGGGTGGCAGGGAATTTACAGGCGATGGCCCACCGGGGGCTTCGGGCCGTATTGCCAAGGCGGGATTGGAGGAGGAATGAGTTGGCTTTGACCACCATGCCGTCAATGTCGTAGGGGAGAGTTGGGCGCAGCTCCAGAAGTTTATGATATTGGCTTATAACCTCTTCAATGGAGGAGCAGAGAGTGGTGTGGGGATTAATTTTAAACCCCAATTCGTTTAATTCTCTAAAAAGTTCAGCCTGGCTTTTCAGTTTGATCTGGGATGGGTCACTGACCCCGTAGGCGTAAAAATCAAGGGGCCGGGTGGCGGTGAGTTTGGGGTCAAGCTGTCTGAGGGAGCCAGCGGCGGCATTTCGGGGATTGGCAAAAACGCTAGCGCCTTGACGCAGGCGTGAGTCGTTGAGGGCCTTAAACTCAGCAAAACCCATAAAAACTTCACCCCTCACCTCAAGTCTGGTTGCGACCGGTTTTTGCAGGTGTAGTGGAATGGCGCCAATGGTTTTAATATTGGCGGTAATATCTTCACCGGTTGTTCCGTCGCCCCGGGTTCCCGCCTGAACAAGTATGGAATTTTCGTAAATTAGTTCCACTGCAAGGCCGTCAAGTTTCGGTTCGGCCATGTAATTTCTGGGAAAAGAATCGGCCATAAAACCCATAAGGGACTTTCTAAAATGGGAGAAATTGCCCTCGGGGAAATTCTCGCGGATAAGAGAGGTGAGTCTACTATTAAAATCGTTAAAATCAGCAGTAGAAAAATAGTGGCGCAGGAGATCCATCAGGGGGCAATCAAGGTCACTGACATCGGCCTCGGATAAGGTCGTTGGCCTGAAATCCTTGAGACGTTTGGCAAAATCAAGAGAGTTGGTGGAGAAAAGACTGCGGATTAGGCGTCCGTCAAAGTCACGCAGGTCATCATCGCTAAAACTATTGCCAAGACTCAGCATGGGGTGGGTGTGAACAAAGGACTCAAAGCCGTCAAGGGGCTTTGATCCGACCCGCCTGCTGGGTGAATCAGGGGTGACAAGCTCTGGATGCGCCGCCTCAATTTCCAGAAGTTCCTGGAACAGGGAGTCATACTCACTATCAGAAATAATAGGATCATCGAGCACGTAATAGGCGTGGCTATGGGCATGGAGAAGATTCCGAAGCTCTTGCAACCGTTGTTCTGACATGGATTACTTCTTCTCCAGCAATGTTCCGCCCTTAGCGATGTTCTCGTGGGGAAGTTCATCAATAAAGATAAGGATGGAGTCCTTGGGTTTACCGGCTGCTTTGGCGATAACATCCGTGACACCTTGAGATATTTCGGCTTTTTGCTTGATGCTTAAGGTGCCGGCCACTCGAATATTTACGTAGGGCATGGTAGTCTCCTCTGAATTGATAATAGAGAAGGCCCCCTTTAGTTCTCAAACGAACCAGTTTCGTTATAAGATGAGGGGATCTATTCACTTAACCTCAAGCAAGGGAGGCCTTCTCATGAGATTTTACACTAAACAGCACAAACATTACTGCGGAATTG
>JAJRUT010000087.1 GCA_024277655.1 Deltaproteobacteria bacterium
CATCATCTTGCCACCGATAAAGGCGCCATCCCAGCTCTTGCCAATCTGCACTGTAGACTCGCGCCAACCGAGAGTACCATCCATAATGCCCCGGCCATAATCACTTCGCAGACTATTATTTGCAGCCCTGACACCCATGGGCCCTTCCTCAAATTCCATGAGATAATCGCGGTCTGAGGCAGTATCAAGATTAACCCGTCCCATAAGATTATGGCCAAAATCATGGTCAGCCTTCCCCCTGAGCCAGTAGCGATCCTGCTTGGTTCGCAGGTAGCCGTCATCCTTGTAGTCTTCCAGAATGGTGTCACCTGTTCGGTCGTTAATATAGGTACCGATTAGAGTCATTTTGGAATTGTAACCACCTACGTGGCGAAATTCAGCTCCACCAAGTACACCACGATTCTCAAGAAATCCCGGATACAGGGTTAAATCTGAACTTGGAGAAAGATTAACAAAAAATGGCGTAATCAGCCCCGTACCACTGAGGCTTGAGCTGGACATCTCCGGAACAAGAAAACCGGTCTGGCGATCCATCCGTCCAGGGAAGCCCATAAATGGTAAGTAAAGCACCGGCACATCTTTAATATTCAGAAAACTATGGGTCAGCCAGATAAAACCATTAATATCTATATCAATATCCCGGGATTCCAGACTCCAGACAGGTGGCCTACCCTCATCAAACTTACAGGTGGTGAAAGTGGCATTCTTAAAACGGTAGGTCATATCACCATCTTTTTTGACCTCCTCCGCCTGAAAGTGGAGATTATTCTGATCCAGATACACCGTACTGTTGAACATGGTGGCCGTTTCATCCGCAAGGATAATGGTGGCCCTGTCCGCAACAAGCCGTTCCCCAGTGGATTGCATCCTGACATTGCCCCGCGCATAAACTATGCCATTATCCACGTCGTAACGTACCCAGTCGGCATAAATATTCACCGGATTATCCGGCGTTCCGGTGCGCATGATTTCTACCCCGCCGGAGGCAATCACATCCTGATTGTCCGTACTCCTGGTCATGCGATCCGCCCGCACCTTCCACGGTACATCCCTGACATCCATCCCGGCAAGGGCAGAAGTCCCGATAAAACTTGCCAAAACACCAACCAGAACCGCCATTTTTTTTATTGTTACACTTGCCACATTCACTTCTTTTTTTGAGGAAAAACAATTTGAAAGACCAGCAAAAAGGGCCGCCCCAAAGGACTGCCCCTATTTTGCTTAAAGATCTCTAAGAATAGCCCCGGTGGAACCGGAGGTCACCATCTTGGCATAGCGGGCAACGTACCCCTTGGTGATTTTGGGCGCAGGCGGCTGCCACCCCTCCCTGCGGCTAGCAAACTCCTCTGCGGAAATAGCAACCCGGAGGATATTGTTGGGAATATCAATCTCAATTATATCACCCTCATTAATAAAGGCGATTGGCCCGCCATCGGCGGCCTCCGGCGAGATATGACCGATACACGCCCCTTGAGTACCACCGGAAAAACGACCATCGGTGAGAAGTGCTACACTATTGCCAAGCCCCATACCGATAATAGCCGAGGTGGGCGACAGCATCTCAGGCATCCCTGGCCCGCCCTTGGGGCCGCAGTAACGAATCACCACCACGTCACCGGCATTAATTTCTCCCGCCAAGATAGCCTTCTGGGCCTCATCTTCTGCCTCATACACCCGGGCAGGCCCCTTGTGAACGAGCATTTCAGGAGCCACCGCCGATTGTTTCACCACTCCGCCATCCGGAGCAAGATTCCCGTACAGCACAGCAATACCACCCACCTTATGGTACGGATCAGCAACGGTTTTTATCACCACCCGGTCGTGAACAGCAGCCTCTTTCAGGTTCTCGCCCAAGGTTCGACCAGTCACCGTCATGGTATCAAGATGCAATCCCTCTTTGGTGAGGGTAAGTTCTTTCATCACCCCCTGCACACCACCCGCCTCATACAACTGTTGCATAGAATGGGGGCCACCGGGGATTAAGCTACAGATATGGGGAACCCGTTTTGAAACTTCATTAAACGATTCCAAAGGGAGATCAACCCCGGCCTCATGGGCAATGGCCGGTACGTGCAGAACGGTATTGGTGGAACAACCGAGGGCCATATCCACCGCCATGGCATTTTCAAAGGCCTTGCGGGTGGCAATGTCCCTGGGAAAAATCTGCTCATGGAAGAGGTTCATCACCGCCATTCCGGCCTTTTTCGCTAGACGAATCCGAGCCGAATAGACGGCTGGAATGGTACCATTTCCCGGCAAACCAAGGCCAATGGCCTCGGTGAGGCAATTCATGGAGTTTGCCGTAAACATCCCAGCACAGGAACCACAGCCAGGGCAGGCACTGTCCTCAAGTTCAGCAAGCTCCTCCATATCCATGGTACCAGCCTTCACCTGGCCAACGCCTTCAAAGACCGAAACCAGGTGAACATCCTTACCACGGTGCCGTCCTGTGAGCATCGGCCCACCACTCACCATAATGGAGGGGATATTCACCCGCAACATGGCCATGAGCATTCCTGGCACAATCTTGTCACAATTCGGAATAAGCACCATGGCATCAAAGGGATGTGCCTCACCCATAATTTCCACCGAGTCGGCAATAAGCTCACGACTGGCCAGGGAATATTTCATCCCCTGATGGCCCATGGCAATCCCGTCACACACACCGATGGTGGCAAAAGAGACCGGAGTTCCACCCGCCATCCGCACCCCGGTTTTTACCGCTTCAAGGATTTTATCCAGATGCATATGGCCTGGAATAATATCATTTTGGGCATGACCAATACCAATAAGTGGCCTGCTTAACTCTTCATCTGTATAACCCATGGCCTTGAACAACGACCGATGGGGCGCCCGCTCCAAACCTTTTGTAACCGCATCACTCCGCATACCTTCACCTGTTTATGTAAAAAGAGAATTAACTATTATATCCTTACTTGACCTTCTCTAATTCTTTGATTCTCTATATTCTATGTTTTACAGCAAAGCAAAATACTTACGCTGTGGCCCTGGCAGTGTCAAGGAAAAGTTCTTTTTAAGAATATCTCTCAACCCCTTGTTTTTACTTGCCTCAAAGCTGGATCTGGTATATGTTCTGCCTAACTTTTCGTTTTCTGCTTCGATCGATGTTTCTGATCGGTTTCTTTTTTGATAACCCTCCCCGTATGAAATATCTTTTTGGTCCCGTAAATTCAAGACGACTTGGCCTGTCCCAGGGGATTGATCTCCTGACAACCAAGACTTGTACTTTTGATTGTATTTACTGTGAAATTGGCCCCACAAAGATCCACACCTGTGAGCGACAAGAATACACCCCAACCGCCGATATTATCGCTGAAATTGACGAGTTGCTGGCAAATGACGAAGAGAATAAACCCATTGACGTGTTTACCATCACGGCCACAGGGGAGCCAACCCTGCATTCTGGCCTGAGAACCATTATCGAACACATCAAGGAAAATACAGGAAAACCAGTCGTTGTCCTGACAAACGGTGCACTATTTGACCGTAGCGATGTCAGGCGTGATCTGATGGGAGCGGATATTGTTATCCCTTCACTGGATACCGCCCGCGACGACAGTTTCCGCAGAATTGACCGCCCGGCTGACTGTGTAAATCTCTCAGAGATTATCCACGGCATTGGCGTCTTTTGCCGAGAGTTTTCAGGCCAGGTCTGGCTTGAGGTACTCCTGGTAAAGAACATCAATGACAGCAAGGAAGATATTGCAGCCTTGAAAGAGGCCATTGCTACTATTAAACCTGACCGCACGCAGCTCAACACCGTGGCCAGACCACCCCTTGAGTCGTTTGCGAAACCACTCAGCGAAGAAGAATTACACAATATTGCCAGGCAGTTGCCCGGTCGTGTTGAAATTATTGCCCGTTTTGCCCATAAGGACAGCAAAAACACAAGACGTGCCGACCCGGAAGAAATTCTCTCCATGCTTATACGTAGACCATGTACGGTCATTGATATCAGCGAGGCACTTAATCTGGAGCAACAGGCCACCCAAAAGCTCATTGATGAGCTGGTTACATCGGGTGGAGTAGTCTCCATGTCCCACCAAGGCAAGACCTACTATCAGCCACCCCATTCAACGTAGTTTGGGACACCGGCATTAAACGATGTTCAATCCATGGTTTGTGAGATAATCAAGCATGGGTCGAACCCAAATTTGAGACTTAAAGACGTGCAAAACAGTTGCAGGCCTTTAAGTCAAAGGACATTATCAATGACAGACGAGAAAAAACCCGTCAAGAAAGACACCAAAGAAAAAACGGTCGCAAAGAAAACAGCGGCAAAAACCAAAACCACCCCAAAAGCTCCGGCAAAAAAAGCCGCGCCTAAAAAGAAAGCCCCCACTAAGACAGCGGCAAAGAAAAAGGTTACGCCTAAAAAAACTACCACTAAAAAGGCGGTAAAGACCGAAGATTCAGCCACGGAAAAAAAGACACCTACTAAAAAGGCGGCAACCAAGACCACAGCAAAGAAGAAGGCCGCGCCTAAAAAAACCACCACTAAAAAGGCGGTAAAGACCGAAGATTCAGCCACGGAAAAAAAGACACCTACTAAAAAGGCGGCAACCAAGACCACAGCAAAGAAGAAGGCCGCGCCTAAAAAAACCACCACTAAAAAGGCGGTAAAGACCG
>JAJRUT010000088.1 GCA_024277655.1 Deltaproteobacteria bacterium
CAATGTCGATTCAGGAAACTATAAAGGATATGGCTGTAAGGGCCAAGGTTGCGGCTCGCGCTATGGCAGCGCTGTCTTCAGCAAAGAAGAACGGGGTTCTTGAGGCCATGGCCTGCGGGCTTGAGGCACAGACATCATTTATTCAGGCTGAAAATAAAAAGGATCTGGCGCATGGGCGCGAAAAAGGCCTGTCTGCCGCCATGCTTGATCGTTTGGAGTTGTCGGATAAGGTCATGGGGGCTATGATTGACGGATTGCGTCAGGTGATAGCCTTGCCTGATCCCGTGGGTGAGATCAGTGATATGAGTCGCCGCCCCTCCGGTATTACGGTGGGGCGTATGCGTATCCCTCTTGGTGTGATTGGCATGATCTATGAGTCGCGTCCCAATGTGACGGTGGATGCGGCGTCGCTCTGTTTGAAGGCGGGCAACGCCATTATTTTGCGGGGTGGTTCTGAGGCCATCCATTCTAATTTGGCTTTGGCCAAGGTGCTCCAGGATGCCCTGGAGGCTGAAGAGGTTAACCCTGACGTTATTCAGGTTATTCCCACTACAGATCGTGAGGCGGTGACCTTTATGCTTGAGCTTGAAGAGCAGATTGATCTCATTATCCCCAGGGGTGGTGAAGGGCTGATTCGTTTTGTCTCTGAGAATTCCCGTATTCCGGTTCTCAAACATTACAAGGGTGTGTGCCATGTCTTTATTGATGAGTCAGCCAATGTTGGCATGGGAGTTGCCATCGTCAATAACGGCAAGGTGCAGCGTCCCGGTGTGTGTAATGCCCTTGAGACCCTCCTTGTCCATGAAAATATTGCTGCTCGCTTTCTGCCTGTTGTTGCCAGGGATCTTCTGGCGGCAGGGGTTGAAATCCGGGGTTGTAAAAAGACGTGTGGTGTCGTTGCTGAGGCAGTTCCAGCCACTGATGGCGATTGGCCCATGGAGTTTCTGGAGCTTATCTTAGCGGTCAAGGTGGTTGGTTCCATGGATGAAGCCATGGATCATATTGTCGCTTACGGCTCCAATCACACCGAAGTGATCGTTACCGAAAATTATACCAATGGTCAACGTTTCTTGCGTGAGGTTGATGCCTCAGCCGTTATGGTGAATGCCTCCACCCGTTTTGCCGATGGTGGGGAGTTTGGTTTGGGTAGCGAGATTGGTATCTCCACCACTAAATTACATGCCTATGGCCCTATGGGTCTCAAAGAGCTGACCACCAAGAAGTTTATTGTCTATGGTGATGGGCAGGTTCGGGTGTAGTGGGTTCGACTGTTGGCCATCCCGGTAACGTAAACTATTATGCTGGACGAAAGATATTCTGTTTATGTCCACTCTTTAGTAGAGTGTGTTTTTTATGATGGATGTGATGACCAAAAGAATTCGAACAGGCATCTTGGGCGGGACCTTTAATCCCGTTCATGTCGGGCATCTCCATTTGGCCGAAGTGGCCCTGCAGGCTCTTTACCTTGACCGCCTTGTCTTTATACCCTCCGCCTCGCCTCCCCATAAAAGAGACATGGATCTCTGCTTATTTGACCATCGTCTCGCCATGCTTAAACTTGCCGTAACTACAAACCCGAAATTTTCGGTGTCAGATATTGAAGGGCGGCGGCAGGGCTTTTCCTTTACCATTGATACCCTGCGCCAGCTTTTCTCAGACCTGAATAGAAATGAAGAGCTTGTTTTTATAATGGGCTTTGATGCCTTTGCCGAGATGGGGACGTGGAAGGAGTATACGCGTATCCCTGACTATGCGACCATCGCCGTCTGTAGACGGAATGGGGGTGATATTGGTGGGATGGCCCAGAATCTGTTTGTTAACCCTGCCTGTGTTCAGGAGTTTGCTGTTCCAGTCAAGGAGATCTCTTCATCGCTGATAAGGAGGCTACTACGGGAGCAAGCGCAGGGGGTGACAGCGTACGTCCCTGACAGGGTTTTGGCCTATATTAATCACCACGGGCTGTTCCAGACTAATTGCGGCTGACAGACGTTAAACTTGTACTCTATTTGCCCATGGTGTCACTGGTGACAATGGCGTAGGCTGAGTGCTTGTGGATCGACTCAAAGGACTCAACGCCAACAGTGAACCAGGTGATATGCGGGTGGTTGCTGGCCGACTCGGCGACTTTGCGCACCGCATCTTCAACAAACATCGGGTTTTCGTACGCCTTCTCGGTGACGTATTTTTCATCGGGCCGTTTCAGCAGTGAATAGAGTTCACATGATGCCCCTTTTTCCACCATACAGATCAGATCCTCAAGCCAGATAAATTCCGAAAATTTTACCGCAAGTTTAATTTCAGCCCGCTGGTTATGGGCGCCATAGGCACTGATTTCCTTTGAGCATGGGCAGAGGGTTGTGGTGGGAACCCACATGGTCATAATCAGGTCGTTATCGTTTTCAGAGGTACCGGTAAACGAACAGGTATATTCCATTAGACCTGCGGTCTGGGTGATGGGGGCCTTTTTTTCGATAAAGTATGGAAAGGTCATGGTGAGTTTGGCCGATTCGGCCATAAGCTCGGATTTAAGTTCCTTGAGCAGTGATGGGAAGGTGGTGGGGGAGATATCGTTGCCATATTTGCCAAGGAGTCCAAGCAGGGTCGAAACACAGTTCTCGCAGAACCTTTTCGGGGTGTTGACCTGGAGGGTTATTTGCGCCACCGTATCTTGGGGTACGCCAGCCTTTTGCCTGATCTTTACCGGGAAGCGTATATTTTTTATACCAACGTTTTTCAGATCCATAATGGGGTCTTGTACTCGGTTTTGTCGCTTGCCGCGACTGTTTTATGTGGTCCGTAAAAGTACAGGTTATTTGCCACCAAAAAGTGGGTTTGAGAACCAGTGGTATTTATGGTAGAGTGTGTGGCCTTGTAGCGGAATTTATTGATATAATTTTACAGGATTGCTCCATGTCGGTTCAATATGCACAGCAGGATCAGGTTCGTATTGACAAGTGGTTGTGGGCGGCCCGTTTTTTTAAGACCCGTTCTTTGGCAGCGAAGGCCGTGAGCGGTGGCAGGGTGCATTTGAACAAAAAACGGATCAAGGCCTCTAAGGGGGTGAAGATTGGTGATTGTCTGTCCATCACCCGGCAGCACATCGAGTGGGTGGTTGATGTGTTGGCCCTGGCAGAAAAGCGGGGGCCTGCTGTCTTTGCCCAGACCCTCTACGAGGAGCGGCCTGAATCCATTGCCCGGCGTGAACAGTCCCGGGAAAGTAGAAAATTTGCCAATGCCTCTCTACTCCAGACTCCGAACCGCCCCTCAAAGAAGGATCGGCGCTTGATTCGGGAATTTACTCGAAAATAAAACAATAAAACCGGTCGCTAGGCTGTGGCCTAAAGATCTTAACCATTTATACTCAAATTAAGGTAAAACAATGAAAAAAGCAGAACGAGCGATTATTAGTCTCACCGACAAGGCAGGTATCGAAGGATTTGCCCGGGAACTTGAAGCCCTTGGTATTGAGATTTTATCAACTGGTGGAACCGCCGCTAAAATGCGTGATGAGGGTATCACCGTCAAGGATGTTTCCGAATTCACCGGTTTCCCGGAGATGCTTGATGGTCGTGTCAAGACCCTGCACCCAAAGGTGCATGGCGGTATCCTTGCCCACAAGACAAATGCTGACCACCTGGCTCAAATGAAAGAGCATGGCCTTGAAGCCATTGATATTGTTGCTGTTAATCTCTATGCCTTTGAGAATACCGTGGCTGATCCTGACTGTACCCTGGCCAATGCTATTGAAAATATTGATATCGGCGGGCCCACCATGCTTCGCGCTGCGGCTAAAAATTATCAGGATGTTACCGTTATTGTTGATCCTGGCGATTATCCCCAGGTGATTAGTGAAATCAAGGAAAACGGTAATACCACCCTGAAAACCCGCTTTGTCTTGGCGCGTAAGGTCTTTGCTTTAACCTCGGCCTATGATACCGCCATTATCAAGTGGCTTGATAAGGTTGATGCCGATACCCATGCAGAACTGAAGTAGGGCTTCTTTATAAGGATAAGTGGGCGTGTTTGTCCCCCTTACAAAAGGTGATTAACCATGAAGATGGCTGTTTTACTTTCAGGAAGTGGGCGTACCCTGGATAATTTCCATAAGCGTATTGCCGATGGCTCCATGCAGGGTTCCATTGAGGTGGTGATCTCTAATGTTGCCGGGGTATTGGGTCTGGACAAGGCCAAAGGGTATGGTTATCCGGCCTTTCACTGTGCCACCAATACTGAAATCAATGAAATACTTGCAAAGTATGATGTTGATTTGATTTTGCTGGCTGGATACCTTAAGCTTTACACTCCTCCTGAATCATTGAAAAAAGCGGTGATTAATATCCATCCAGCCTTGATTCCGGCCTTTTGTGGGGCAGGATTTTACGGCATGAAGGTGCATAGGGCCGTGAAAAAACGCGGGGTCACCCTCACTGGTTGCACGGTGCATTTTGCCAATGAGGTGTATGATGATGGGCCGATCATCGTCCAAAGTACGGTGCCGGTGGCTGATGATGATACACCCCATGATATTGCCGATCATGTCTTTGCTGAAGAATGCAACGCCTTTCCTGCGGCCATAAACCGGGTGCATGACCTGGGGGTCGATTATTTCTGGGAACGTACTGGTAAGGGGAGTGATCTATGACAAGCACGCGATCTGTATTGATGGATGCCATGGATATTGACCGATCCCTGCACCGTATTGCCCTGCAAATTATGGAAATTAATCGCGGGGTGGACAAACTTGCCCTGGTTGGTATTCATACTGGGGGCGTGTTTCTGGCCGATCGTTTGCAGGCTATTATTCGCCAGCAGGAGCACCGTGAGTTGCCGGTGGGATCTTTGGACATTACCCTGTACCGGGACGATTGGACTCAGATTGCTCAGCTACCTATTGTCAAAACAACGGATATTCCCTTCGCTGTTGAGGGGTGGACGATTGTCCTGATTGATGACGTCCTCTACTCCGGGCGGACGATTCGGGCAGCCCTTGATGCGATTATGGATATCGGCAGGCCGCGCACCATCGAACTTGGGGTGCTAGTCAACCGCAAATGTGGGCGGGAGCTTCCTATTCAGGCCAATTATGCCGGGATGGATGTTCTTGAGTCGCGCAATGAGCATGTCCATGTGTTGTTGAAGGAAAAATTTGGTTGTGACGAGGTGATTCTCGAGTCATATACAGAGTAAAGTGGGGGCACTTTTATTGTTGTTGCTGTCTGAACCATTTAGTAGCGGAGCAGGTAAGAATGTCAGGATGCACAAAGCAGCAAATTATTGCCAAAATCAGGGCCAAGGGGGAGGAGTACACGCGCTGTCAATTTTCTCCGGCCCAGGATGCTATCCTAAAGACATTCTTTGATCTGGTGCATGAACACGATTCCCTGGAGGAATTTCATAAGATTTGTGTTCTTACTCCAGGCCAATCAATGGTGGTAGAGTGTCGTCTCTATCTTACAGACCAGCATAGTGTTTTGCAGATGGTGCAGGCCAGTGATCTGGAACATACCTTCCCGCGACCTGCTCCAGCGGATATTGTTGTCAGTCATGATGTCTGTACCCGTGCTAATTCGGTTTGTTTCCCCGTGTATTTTGGTGGAGTAAATTCCACTGATAAGTCCTCTGCCGGGGTCTTGCAGGTTCTTTGCGGGCAATCTCTCTCTGAGCAGGAACAATTTTTTCTCGAATTTTATGCGCGGCGAATTGGCACTTGTCTTAATAATAAAATCTCGGCCTGTCAGAATATTCAGCATATAAAATTTGTGAATGGTCTTGTTGCTGATATGGAGCACAATGTCATCATTCCCAATATGTATTTCAAGCATCTGTTTAATAAGTTACGTAAAAAAATTGCGGGGATTGATGATCTGGAGCGTGAAATTCTGGCTCTACAACAATCCATGGGTGTTGCCGACAGTGAACCGTGTAAGCTTATTGTTGCCAAGGTTGCCGACTTGCAAAAAACGTTTTCCGGCTACCATAAGGAGATGGAGAAGCATCACAAGAGTTGCTCTTTGTTCCTTGAGTCGCTCTTTCGCAAAGATCATTTTGAACGGGGTAAATTGATTCTGCACCCCAAGAGATGTCTGGTTGAAAAGGAGATTATTGACCCGCAGCTTGAGCATTTTGCCCAGCGTTTTTCCCACCGGAACATTGTTGTAAGGCGGCCCTCTGACATGCGCGATGAGGAGATCCCCCTCTCTGTGGATATTGGTCTGTTGGCCCAGGTGTATGCCAATCTCTTTTCCAATGCCCTTAAATATGCGGCTCCAGCCGAGGGCCATGGTGAGAATGTCAAGATTGTCGCCTATGGTCGTGAATACAGCAAAGACTGTTTTGGCCCCGGTTTAAACGGGGTGAAATTTAATGTCTTTTCAACCGGCCCACATCTTTCCGACGAGGAGGCCGGGCAACTGTTTGATGAGGGGTTTCGTGGTGAAAATGCCGGACATAAGTCTGGTAAAGGGCATGGGCTTGCCTTTATTCGCCAGGTTGTTGAGATTCACGGTGGCCGCGTGAGTTACGAGAAGGTTTCCGGTGGTAATAATTTTTGTTTTTATTTACCCCTCTCCTCTGAGGGTGTATGAGTTTTTATAGTAGATGACGATATACACGGCCCCTTAAGCAGAGTATGTTTAAGGGGCTTTTTTGATGTTTGATGCCAATGGTGTCCGGTTAGACTCTCGGAGTCGTGTCTTACCTGCAGAGGAGAAAAGTGTTGTTTATCGTAGCGTCATCCAGAAAAAATCGTAGTATTTTCTTTGTGAACGCAGTCAAAAACGCACCTTATATCAGTGAAAATTCACGTGATTTGTTTTTTTGACGTAGTGAACTTAGAGGTAAGCGAACCTGTGAGACTCCGAAATCAAGATCTTTTTATGCCACTAGCGAAGATAAACAACGTTTTTCTCCGGCTTTATGGCTACGCAATTTCTTAACCGGACATTACTGGTTTTAACCTGAACCCCCAATTTTTCTTAAAAAAAATGAATCTTACCCACGATATTCTCCCGGAGCTTCTGGCTCCCGCAGGTTCCATCGAAGTTTTTGAGGCTGCGGTTGCAGCTGGTGCTGATGCCATCTACATCGGTGCGCCTCAGTTTAATGCCCGTAATCTGGCTAAACATCTCTCGGTGGCTGAGGTTGCTGCCATGATCGACTTTGGCCATGCCAATGGGGTCAAGGTGTATCTTGCCGCCAATAGTCTGGTGCGGCAGGATGAGCTTGGCGCTGCGTGCGAGATGCTCTGCATGTGTGATGCCCTTAAGCCTGACGCCCTTATTATTCAGGATCTTGGCCTGTATCATCTGGCCAGAACCCATTTTCCTGATCTTGAACTCCATGCTTCAACCCTGATGCTGTGTCATAATCATTATGGTGTCCAGCAGATGGCTAAAATGGGGTTTCCCCGGGTGGTTTTGGCCCGGGAAATGACGATCCGTGAGATCTCCAGGGCCTGCAGGGAGGGGGTGGATATCGAGGTTTTTGTGCATGGTGCCCTCTGTTTTTCCTATTCTGGCCTCTGTCTGTTTTCAAGCTATCTTGGCGGGCGTTCAGGCCTTAGGGGCCGGTGTGTCCAGCCGTGTCGGCGTCTATATTCCCACGAGGAGGAGCAGGGTAACTCCCGCTCCATAAAGGAGAAGGGCTACGACTTTTCCATGAATGACTTGTCCGGCATTGAGATGGTGCCGGATCTGGTTCGGGCCGGGGTTGCCTCCCTTAAAATTGAGGGACGGATGCGTTCCATTCATTATGTGTCTTCGGTGGTTCAGGCCTATCGTTTGGCCTTGGATCATGTGGATCAGCTTGAGGAGGTGTTACCTGAATGTCAGGCGCTTATCGCAAGCTCCATGGGGAGGACTGCAACCGGAGGCTATTTTGCCGGTCCAAATCCCGCTGATGCCCTTGCCCCCAAACAGTCTGGCAATATTGGCACCTTTCTGGGCCGGGTCGGCAAACAGGGAAACGGGGTTGTTCAGGTCAAATTAAAAGAAGATGTGGCAGTGGGTGACCGTTTGCGGATTCATCTGGAGAAATCCGGCGAGCGGGTATCTTTTACCCTGAAGGAGATGCAGGACCGAGTTGGGTCTACGGTGTCGGCCCTTAAGGGCTGGAAGGTTAGTCTTGCTGTTGGTGAGGCGGATATTAATTCTGGTGATGCGATTTACAAGGTGGATGTAAAGGGGCGCGGGGGACGGGCAAAATTCATTAAGCCATCCAAGTTCTACGCCATTGCCGATGCGATTGCCGAAGATACCCGATCTGTGCATATAATTAAAAAGCTTGGTCTTAAAGCCATCCCCCGTAAACCACGTAAAAAAAAGAAGGGGCAGGGCAAGCCGGTACCGTCAACCTATGTGCCGCCGGTCTGGCTCCATACCGATAGTTGGCAGATGGTGAATGTTTCCAGAGAACTCCGGCCAGAAAAGCTGGTTATGGCTCTCGATGAGGGTAGTGTGGCTCAGGTCTTTCGCCAGAAAAAGGGTGTGCGTAATCTTGCCAAAATTTTGGTGTGGAGCCTACCTCCGGTGATTCTTGAAGATGATCTTAATTTTTTTGAGAAGGGTTTGCAGGCCATGTTTGAGCTTGGTTTTTACCAGTTTCAGATAGGTCACTTGTCCCAGGTAATGCTGCTTAAAGAGGTGCGACAAAAGGTACAACTATCCCGCCAGAAGAGGATGGTCATTTATGGTGGGTATACGTTAAATATCTTGAATAGCCTGGCCCTTTTGACCCTGCAGAAAAATGGGGTTATGCAGACAGCGGTATCCATTGAGACCGATCTTGACAACCTGAAGTCGCTGGCTCATAATCGCGGTAGTAGCCGTATTGGTGTGGAGGTTTACGGCCATCCACCACTCTTTACCAGTCGTTTGCAGTCGCAACATTTACAGCCAGGCAAGGTTTTAACCAGTCCCCGGGGTGAGGATATAATCCTGGCGGAAAAGGGCGGACAAATCGTGGCCTGTGCCCCGGAACCATACTCCATCTTTGGTTATATCCATGAGTTAAGTAAGCTTGGGATTGATTTTATGGGCATGGATCTAAGCGGAGAAAAGTTGAAACGGCGGGATGTTGTGGCCCTGTTTGCGAAATTGCAACGTTCTGGCAAGGGGCATCACCGGGAAAAGGAGCATACCTTCAACTTCCGGTTAGGCTTGAAGTAGTTTGACAGCAAAGGGCTCCTGTCCATATACTCTAGATATTCAAACCATATGAAACTTATCTTGGGGTAAACACCATGCTTGAGACCCTCTTTGCACCAAAATCAATTGCTGTAATTGGCGCCTCCCGTACTCCCACAAAGGTTGGGGGGATTGTTTTGGCTCATCTTGTTGCCAGTGGCTATGGCGGGGGCGTTGTGCCGATTAACCCCTTTGCTGATGAGATAAATGGTCTGCCCTGTTTTGCGACTTTGGCTGCGTATGGCAAGGAGGTGGAGCTTGGCGTTATTGCTGTGCCCCGGGATCTGGTTGAACAGGCGGTTCGTGATGCCGTGGCGAGTGGGGTGTCTGCCCTTATTATTCTCGCCTCCGGTTTTAGGGAATCTGGGGAAGAGGGCCGTATTCTTGAGGAAAAGATAATTGATCTTTGTCGTAAACGCCGGGTTCGGGTTGTGGGGCCTAATTGTATGGGTATATTGGATACCACAACGCCGTTAAATTGTTCTTTTCTTGGTGATCTTCCCCCCGTTGGTAATATTGCTGTGATGTCTCAGTCCGGCGCTCTTTGCGCGGTGCTTATTGATCTTGTTGTCCATAACCGTCTGGGTGTGTCGCGGGCTATCAGTATGGGTAATAAGGGCGATGTCTCCGGGGTGGATGTCCTGCGCAACCTGGCGGCTGACCCTGCCACAAAGGTGGTGGTGGGCTATATCGAGGATATTAGCTCTGGAGATGATCTGGTTCGGGCTGCGGAAGAGGTTTCTGCCCGGAAACCTGTTGTTCTGTTGAAGTCAGGCACCACTGAGGTCGGCCAGCGGGCGGCATCATCCCATACTGGAATTATGGCCAATCCTGAGGTGGCGTATGGGGCTGCCTTCCGGCAATCCGGTCTGGTTAAGGCCGATAATTTTGACCAGCTCATTGACTTTGGCAAGGGTTTTTCTCTCCAGCCATATCTAAAGGGTGACCGTATTCTGGTGATTTCCAATGCCGGGGGGCCTGGGACAATGGCGGTTGATGCCATTTTTGAAGCCGGAATGCGCGTGGCTGAGGTGAGTGAGAGTCTGGATCTTTTGGGTAAGGTAAACCTTCTCGGAGCTGCTACGGTAAATAATCCGGTGAATGTCCTGGGAGATAGTCGCCCTGAGTTGTATACCGAGGTTCTTGCGGCTGGTTTAAATAATGATACGGTTGATGGTGTTGTGGTTATTCTTACTCCACTCGCTCTGACTGATCCCAAGGCTGTTGTTGATGCGGTGTCCGGGGTTGCAAACTCAGAGAAACCGGTGATGCTTGTGATGATGGGGGGAGCAGCAATGGTTACGGACACAGGCTCTCTTCCCTGTTACTCCATCCCGGAACGGGCTGTGGCAACCCTGCGGGCCATGCTTGATTATGGGCGTTGGCGCGAGCGTCCGGCCCGGGTTGTTAATCGTTTTCGGGTGCATCGTAGGCGGGTAGAGCGGATAATCACCCGCAGTCAGCGGGTGGGGCAGTTGTATTTAAGCGAGGTCAAATCCAAGGCTATTCTCAAGGCCTATGGCTTCCGAATTCCGGAGGGACATATTGCCTCTTCTGCCGATGAGGCTGTGGAGATTGGCAGTCGTATCGGTTATCCCCTGGCCATGAAAATTGTATCCCCTGATGTGATTCATAAATCTGATCTTGGTGGGGTAAAACTTGATGTTGCCAATAGTCAGCAGGTTCGTGACGGGTATGATTTGATGATGCTCCGGATTCGGGAACGGGTACCCGGTGCCAGAATTGAGGGTATCTATGTGGAGAAGATGCTTGATCGCGGTCTTGAAGTTATTTTAGGGATGCACCGTGATCCCCAGTTTGGGCCGATGCTTATGTTTGGTCTAGGTGGTATTTTTGTTGAGGTGATGGATGATGTTGCCTTTCATCTGGCTCCTATTACCTACGATGAGGCCATGCAGATGCTCCTTGCCACCAGGTCTTACGAGATGCTTGAGGGTAAACGGGGGCACTCTGGAATTGATACCCACGCGGTGGCGGTTGCTTTGCAACGTATCAGTCAACTTACCACTGATTTTCCGCAAATTCAGGAACTTGATATCAACCCCTTTATTGTTGGCGAAGTGGGTCTTGAACCGGTGGTAGCCGATGCCAGGATGCGGCTTAGTGAACCGTTGTCGTGATTGGCAGGCAAGTCTCGAGGCCTTTCCTCAGAATTGTTTTGGCTGACCGATATACAAAAAAAATAGGTCTTCCCATGGAACTTGATATTGATTGGCAGGATAAATACGCAGATTTTATCACGACCCCAAGAAAGGCTTTGTCCCATGTAAGGCCGGGGCATAGGGTCTTTGTTGGTACCGGTTGCGGAGAACCTGTAGCCCTGGTGAAGGCATTGGTTGCCAAGGGTGGAGAGTTGTCCAATGTTGAAATTGTCCACCTTCTTACCAAGGGTAGCGCCCCCTATGCCGACCCGAAATATGCTAATTGTTTTACGATTAACTCCTTTTATATCGGCGAAAATGTCAGGGATATGATTCAGCAGGGAAATGGTAGTTATACGCCGGTGCTTATGAGTGATATTCCCAAACTCTTTGATTCAGGCCAGATACCGCTCGATGTTGTTTTAATTCAGGTAAGCCTGCCAAACCATCTTGGTAAGGTGAGTCTTGGTATCTCTGTTGATATTGTCAAGAGTGCGGCTGAAAATGGCTCCTTTGTTATTGCCCAGGTAAATCCGCAGATGGTGTGGACCAGTGGTGATAGCTGTCTTGATATTCATGATATTGATCTCCTTGTGTCGGTGGATGAACCGCTTCTTGAGCGTCCATCCAAACCTCTCAATGATATCACCAAGCAGATTGCTAAAAATGTGGTGTCTCTCATTGAGGATGGTTCCACCATTCAGTTTGGCATGGGGCGGGTACCAGGTATTGGCCGGATTCCACCAGCAATTATGCATTATCTCTGTGACAAGAAGCATCTGGGTATCCATACCGAGATGATTACTGATTCGATTCTTCCCCTTATTGAGTCGGGGGCAGTGGATGGTAGTCGCAAGACGGTGGACCGTGGCAAGATTGTCACCTCTTTTTGTATGGGAACTAGAAAGTTATACGACACGGTCGAGAACAATCCTCTTTTTTCTTTCAGGCCCACCGAATATGTCAATGATCCTTTTATCATTGCAAAGTTGGATAAAATGGTGGCGATCAACATGGCCCTTGAGGTGGATCTCACCGGTCAGGTGTGCTCTGATTCCCAGGGTGATAAGTTTTACTCTGGTATTGGCGGTCAGATGGATTTCACCAGAGGAGCCAGTATGAGTGCTGGAGGTAAGGCCATTATTGCCCTGTCGGCCCTCGATACCAAGAGTGGTTTATCGCGTATTGTCAGTTGTTTGACGCCTGGTTCGGGTGTAGTGACCACCCGTGGCGCGGTACAGTATGTGGTTAGTGAATATGGTGTAGCCTATCTCTTTGGCAAGAATGTTCAGGAACGGGCCTTGGCCTTGATAAGTATTGCCCATCCTGATTTTCGGGAGTCTCTTTTAAAAGAGGCCATTGGCGCTAAATTTATTTCATCTGATTTTGCCGATATTGAAGGGCGTTTTGTGGTGGCTGGTGAAGCCATGCAGACCTCGAAACTTCTGAGTAGTGGTATTCTTCTTAACTTTCGCCCCATTCACCCAACCGATGAGTCGCGGGTGCGGGAACTTGTGTATAACCTTTCCCAGGAGACGATTTATTATCGTTTTATGAGTCACCAACAAAAATTCTCCAGCGAGCAGATTCATGATTTTGTCTATGTGGATCATCGTAAGGATGTGGCCATTGTTGGGGTTGTGCCGGAGGCCCATGGTGAGGATATAGTTGCGGTGGGACGCTATTATCTGGATGAACGCACCAATCGGGCTGAGGTGGCTTTTGTCCTGCGGGATGAGTGGCAGGGCCAGGGGATCGGCACTTTTTTATTTAAGTATCTGGTCACCATCGCCAAGAACAATGGCATCTCCGGTTTTACAGCCGAAGTTCTGCGGGAAAATAAGGGGATGTTGGCCATTTTCCATAAGTCTGGCTATAAGGTGGAAACGACGATTGAGGAGGGGGTCTATTCTATCCGGCTGGATTTTTAACAGGGGCTTGTTTTAAGGAAGTTTTTTTTATACCCTGAAAAGATATTGTATTTTGTTCACTTCTTTTTTGTTGGTGATTTTAATGAAGGATGGTGTTGCTGAAATTCTTGTCGTTGATGATAGTCGTGTCAATCATTTAGCCATCGACAGACTTTTGCATGATGAAAATTACATTCTCTATCCCACTTCTGATGGTGAGGAGGCTCTTGATCTCCTTAATGATAAACCAGACGTGTTTGATGTTGTCCTCCTTGATCTTATTATGCCTCGGATGGATGGAATGACACTTATTCGGCATATCAAATCAAATGATAATCTTTCTCATATCCCTGTTATTATTCAATCCAGCCTGTCAAAACAGTCTGAAATCAGCGAAGCTATTCAGGCCGGAGCTTTTTACTATCTTGTAAAGCCCATAACGAAATATGAAATTATTGCCATTGTCCGCACAGCTGTTCAAGATATGGTTCAGTATCGTAGGCAACAGCAGGCATTGCATAGTTCAACGGAAGTGCGGGAATTGTTCACTTCTGCAACCTATCAATTTAAGACTATGGACGAAGGGTTACTTCTTGCTGCCCATCTTGCCGAAAATTACGCAAAACCAGAGCAGGTTATTACAGGGATTCAAGAGCTTTTTCTCAACGCTGTTGAACACGGCAACCTTGCAATCACGTATGATGAAAAAACAGTTTTAAATGAGAAGAACCTTCTGCAACAAGAGCTGCAACGGCGACTTGTTTTACCTGAGTACAAGAACCGGAAGGTTGCTGTAAGCTTCAAACTAAACAGTGATTCTCTGGAATTGACCATTGTTGATGAGGGGCAGGGGTTTGACTGGCAACAGTATATGGAAGTGTCTCCTGAACGAATCACCCATAACCACGGGCGCGGCATTGCCATGGCAAACCTTTTGGCCTTTGATTCGTTGAGTATGAGGGCAAGGGTAATATTGTGAAGGCCGTTAGTGTTTTGAGTTGAAATTGCTCATGTATGGTCGGGTATAAAAGAAGCCACCATGACAGCAAGGTCATGGTGGCTTCTTTTAATTGTATGGCAATCAACCTGATTGCCGTGGTCCTATGCTCAGGAAAAGCCTCCTTTCGAGGAGCAGCCTGACAGGGCACCTGTCGGAATAGATGAGGAGGTTGAGGCCAGTCGGTAGCTGCTGGCTGAAATGGTTTTCATAATATTTTTACTGGTGCATTCCGGGCAGACCACGGTGGATACCTTGGAACTTGACGTAAGAATCGTTTCGAAATTCTTTTGACAGTCCCGGCACTTAAATTCATAAATTGGCATGGGGCTTACTCCTTATTCTACTTTCTTTGTTATGGATACTTGGGTGCTATTTAATTTGATGCTTAATTGTAGGCGGTGTCTTGTCTCTTGTCAAAGTTTTTTTGTGTTTATTTGGGCAGAAGTATACTCCAGAGGGTATGTTTGTGAGAAGTGAGAAGTGAGAAGTGAGAAGTGAGAAGTGAGAAGTGAGAAGTGAGAAGTGAGAAGTGAGAAGTGAGAAGTGAGAAGTGAG
>JAJRUT010000089.1 GCA_024277655.1 Deltaproteobacteria bacterium
TATGGAGAAATAAAATCACAAAATAACAATTACAGTAGAACAGCAAATCATAAGTAGCTAGGGTGAAAAACCGGACAAGGTAATTGTCGCGAACCGGACAAAGTAATTGACATCTGATAGCTAGGGGAAGATATTGAAATTTTCACCCATTTTAAGGCAAACAGGGATATTATCGAAGCAGATCAAGGCCAAATAGAACAGGTAGTTATGAATCTTACGATCAATGCCAGAGATGCCATGCCAAACGGAGGACGCCTCGAGATTGAAACACAAAATATTCTTTTTGATGAAGAATATGTAAAATTGCATCCAGAGGTAGAACCAGGATCTTATGTTATGCTCGCGGTTACTGATTTTGGCGAAGGGATGGGAAAGGACGTATTAGAACATTTGTTTGATCCGTTTTTCACCACAAAAGATAAAGGTAAGGGTACGGGCCTCGGACTCGCCACCGCCCACGGAATTATTAAGCAACATAGTGGTCAAGTATTTGTCTACAGTGAGCTTGGCAAGGGTACAACTTTCAAAATATACTTTCCTGCCTGTGAAAAATCTGTTGTTGTCCCAGAGAAAAAGAAAGATATTGTGTTGTCACATGGCGAAGAAACAATTTTGGTGGTCGATGATGAACAATCTATTCGTAAACTCATTGTAGATACACTTAAACCATTGGGCTATAAATGTATCGAAGCCTCATGCGGAACAGATGCTATAAAGCTTGCCAAGAACACACCTAAAGATATTCACTTATTACTGACCGATGTTATTATGCCGGGGATGAACGGCAAGGAACTGTCAAGGGTAATTAAAGCAAATCATCCTGCAATAAAAATCATGTTCATATCTGGCTATACTGAAAATGCGATTGCCTCACACACCATTTTGGATGCGGGTGTTAATTATCTACCAAAACCTTTGACCCCAACGTTATTAGTGGAAAAAATTCGTCAGGTTCTTAACCGTAACCACCGGAAAACATAGAAGAATAATCCAAAATGATCAATCCCCTCAACCTGCAAGTGCCAGCGAGTCCCTTAGTCCCCCCCCCAGCATCGTGCCACACATAAAGTTGGTTGCTAAATTCGATTATGGCAAGCGACCTTATGTCGTTCCCATAATCCGTGAATAGGGTGAATATAAATGCAAACTGTGCAAATCATAGAGGCCTTGCAGTATGGCTTTATCCAGCGTGCCCTGATCTCCGGCTCATTGATCGGGGTTTCCTGTGCCGTGCTTGGCGTATTCCTGGTGCTACGCCGTCTATCTCTAATTGGTGAGGGGTTGGCCCATTTTTCCCTTGCTCCCATCGGTTTTGCCTTGATGCTTGGCATCTATCCCCTGTACGTGGCGGTACCCATGGCTATCCTTGCCTCATTTTGGATTCTGCAACTGGCTAAAAAGGGGGATATGTATGGTGACGCCGCCATTGGTCTGGTGTCCGCCATCGGGGTGGCAGTGGGTATCACCTTAGCCAGTCTTGGTTCCGGTTTTAACGTCGACCTGTTCAGCTATCTATTTGGCGATATCCTGGCGGTGGCGCAGGGAGAGGCGTGGGCCTCTGTTGCCCTGTCAGTGCTGGTTTTGGGACTTGTAGCCCTGCATTATCAGGAGCTTTTTGCCATGACCTTTGATGAAGAGTATGCCAAGGTTTTGGGGATTAACACCGACCGGGTCAATCATGTTCTGGTGCTTCTCACCTCACTCACAGTAATTCTCGGCATCAAGGTGGTTGGCACCATGCTGGTTTCAAGCCTAATAATCTTCCCGGCCATCACCGCTCTCCAGATTTGTCACGATTTTAAGAAGGCAATTTTGCTTGCCGTTTTTTGTGCCCTGTCATCAGTTGTGGCCGGTATTCTCCTGGCCTTTATCATTAATGTCCCTGCCGGAGCCGCCATTGTCCTGGTGAATTTCGGTTTCTTTCTGATGGCATATGGGCTGAAACGCTGGCTTGCGTAGCAGATAGAATTATCTATTCTGGGGCGCGGAAGTTATACTGCGACCGCTGAGAGTCCTCATAACATCAGGATCAGCCTCTTCCTCAGCCAGGATAACATGACAGATATTGCAGTCGCTACTAATAACCTTGCCACTCTTTTCTTCCTGAAGCTTTCCATGACAACGAAAACAGCCGGAGTCATCATTATGGCCGATAAAATTCTGGTATGTGCCCCAGGTAATATTCATCTTTGGAAAGACGTTCTCCTTATAGGCCTCCACTGTCCCTTCTATCGCCTTGGCGAGTAAGGTCGCATTGCCCTCCAGCAGATCAGGATAATTTTGCTGATACCACGCCTTTAGTTTCCTGGAAATATTGGCATTAGCCTCCTCAACAGACGGGTAATCCTGGGTTATCAGCTCCAGGGCCTGGCGTTTGATAAAGGGCAGGTAACGGGGGATAACGTCAGCGGCAATCTTCTGGTCAAGTGCCTCATTTGGGCTGAAAAAGATATGGGTCGGACGGTTATGGCAATCCACACAATCCATTTTTCGTGAGACATCATCTTCGTGGGGCTGCAGATCGGCATCAATGGCCTTATAGAGAATATCCTGTTTACCTTTTTCCACCAGCCGCACGGAGGTTATTTTTTTTCGTTCCCTATCCGAATGACGGTAATACAATTCTTCCTTTTGGGAAACATGCCAATGTATACCATGGGCAGAACGCATCTTGAATTCACCGGAACCAACCTTCATGAGTAACACGGTCTGGACGTGGGTGTTCTTTTCGTCAGGGAGAAACTTGTCCTTTATAACGAGACGATCGCTG
The DNA here is from genome assembly GCA_024277655.1 of Deltaproteobacteria bacterium. Lineage (GTDB taxonomy): Bacteria > Desulfobacterota > Desulfobulbia > Desulfobulbales > SURF-16 > JAJRUT01. The sequence continues at coordinate 2,771 of JAJRUT010000089.1, forward strand.
TGAAACATTTCAGGCAGGTGGCATTGCTCACAGGTCTTGCGCCCAGGACGTAACTCATCGATGGGGGAGAGTATTGGCCGACTATAAGAATCTGTTGCCACGGCAACCAGTTGTTTAAGACCTGAAAATCTGGAACGCTCAGCCCAGCCGGCGTCCTTGCCCAGATGACACTCCACACAGGAAATTTTGGAGTGAGGAGAATTCTGGTATGCCTTCATCTGGGGCTCCATAATGGTATGACAGAATTGGGCACAAAAATTTATTGAGCCGGTATAGTGAAATCCGCCATAGGTGGCAAAACCGACAATGATACAGATCATAAAGGTTATGCCAATAATAAGATAAATGAGGTTACGTATACGGCTGTACCTTCCAGGCCGGGAAAATTGCTCTTTTATATATTCAACGGCGAAAACACCAATTTCCTCGTTATTCCGTGAGAAAAATGTTCCGGCGTAGACGAGGATGATACCCACCACCAGGATAGGAACCATCACCAGATAAAGCAAAAAACCAAAATATGGATTCTCGATAATTCCAAATAAATCAAAAAGAATCGCCACCGAGAGGATCGGCAGAAGAATGGTCACAATAATTGCGCCAACCACGGAAATCTTGCTCCGGGATATCAGGCTCACAGTATTGTTAAATATTTTAAAAATGGTCTTAGTCAAAATTAAATCCTGATTTAAAAACACATCCGCCCAAAACAGCGGGAAGTAAACGTCTTTGTCCCCTAAAAGGATGCCCTGAAGAGGGTTATTCTACATGGTCTGTGGTCGTCGCCATACTCTCTTTTTCCTGCTGTTTATTTCTTTTTTTTAGCGAACAGTCATAGACGATCTCCATCTCTTCGCGGTCAAATGTTTCATTGATAAGTAGCATCTCAGATAGACTCTCCAGATACTCCTTTTCATCGATGAGGATGTTTTTGGCCTTGGCATAACAATTATCAATTATCTTTTTTACTTCCCGGTCAATGGTCCTGGCCGTATCCTCGCTAAAGATGGACTGGGAGTCCTCGCCATCCAAAAAACCTTCCGCCATTTTTGTGTAGGAAACCGTGCCAATCTTGGGATTCATACCCCAGCGACAGACCATTTTAGAGGCAATTTTAACGGCCTGATAGAAGTCATCCTCAGCGCCGGTAGTCTGCTGGTTCAGACAAATCTCTTCAGCAGCCCGGCCACCCATCAGAATGACAATTCTGCAGAGGAGGTACTCCTTGGAAAAGGCATGCCGATCGGCCTGGGGAAGTTGTAGGGTATGGCCCAGAGCCTTACCCCGGGGGATAATGGTGATTTTGTGAATAGGGTCTGCGTCGGGTAAAAATTGTGCTAAAATTGCATGTCCAGCCTCATGGGTTGCCATTGTCTCGCGATCCTTGGGACTTATGACCATATTTTTGCGTTCAACCCCCATGAGGATTCTGTCTTTTGCCGCTTCAAAATCCTGGAGATTTACCGATTTTTTCCTCTTTCGACCAGCGACAATAGCCGCTTCGTTCACCAAAGAGGCCAGCTCTGCCCCGGTAAATCCCGGGGTGGACCTGGCAATATCTCTAAAATCAACATTGTCAGCAAGCTGTATTTTTCGACCATGAACCTCAAGAATCTTCAATCTTCCAGTCACATCGGGCGGTAAAATGTTTATTTGCCGGTCAAAACGACCAGGCCTGAGAAGGGCTGGATCAAGGATATCAGGGCGATTAGTGGCAGCAAGAATGATAACGGTTTCATCGGAGCTAAAACCATCCATTTCTACAAGCAGGGCATTGAGCGTCTGACTACGCTCGTCCTGACCGCTACTGGCAGCTCCAGAACCACGATGCCCACCCACGGCATCAATTTCATCAATAAAAATAATACAGGGGCTATTCTTCTTCGCCTCTTTAAAGAGATCTCTCACTCTAGAGGCTCCGACCCCCACAAACATCTCAACAAAATCCGAGCCGCTTATGCTGTAAAATGGCACTCCTGCCTCACCAGCAACAGCGAGTGCCAATAATGTTTTTCCAGTACCTGGAGGCCCCTGAAAGAGAATACCTTTAGGAATAATAGCTCCCAAACGACTAAACTTTTTAGGCTTTTGTAAAAAATCTATAATCTCCAGTAGTTCATCTTTAGCCTCAGATATCCCGGCCACATCTCTGAAGGTAACGACCTTTCCGCCCTGTTTAAAATTGACCGCCTTTTCTCTGGCAAAATTTTCCGAATCATCTTCCGATTGCCGTTGGCTGAGTAACGAGTACCAGGCAATCAGAATAATTATGACAGGAAAAGCAAAAAGAAAAATATCGCGCCAGGGAAGATGTCCCTGCGGTTCACCCGTAATAACGACATTTTTCTCAAGTAACGTTGGGATAAGTTCGGAGATATTGGGAGAAAAAGATATGTACTGACGCCTAAAGATATCTGTATAGAGGATATGTTCTTTGTGGAGTTCCACCTTGACAACTTCACCATGGTCAAGGGCCACAATAAAATCATTATAACTAAGAGATGGGACCCTGTTTTCAATATTCCAGATAACGAAAACACTTGTCCCCGCGACAGCGGTAACAACAATCAAAATTAGAGTTCTTACAAATATTTTCACAAGGCACTTTTTGTAATAATTATGATCATACTGATCTAATATCCAGAGAGGAGATTTCTATCTGGCCTAACCCCTCTATTTTATCGTAAACAGGCGGCAATAACAAGCTGGAATAGCTATCTGCTTCTTCCAGCCTGTCCTTGGCCTATCGTTTACGCGGGAGTAATCCCGGTTGTGGTTGTTGTTTGAAAAACCAATCACAGCCCTGCAAGAGAACTGCGATCAATTGTTATCATTCAGGCTCATCATGACAGAGGGAACAATCCTGTGAAATGGTTTCGCCCTTGGTGTTTTCATGCTCATCGTCATGACAACGCCAGCAGCCATAACCTTCATCGGCATTTTGGTGACCCAGATGTTTCTTATAGGTTCCCCAGACGACACCAGTCTCTGGCCAAACATTACCCAGGTACGACTCAAGGAGGAACTCACCAGCTTTCGTGATGTCTTCAGCATGAATGGCCGCCTGCTTGGCATCACGACTCTTTTGCAGGGCAAGTAAGTCCCGGCCTATCTGCTCTTCAGCCTGCTCACGTGTGGCATAATCTTTGGTGAGTACAGCTAAACTATCCTCACGAATTCCAGCAATAAGTGGATTAATCTTTTTACTGAGAAGGCCAAAGTCAACTCTCTCTTCCGGCAGGTCATAGATATGAGTAGGACGATTATGACAGTCGATACAATCCATAACTCGCCATTCCTGATGCTCCGTATCTCCCATGCTTTCTACAATCTCTTGCTTAATGAACTCGTCGGTGGATCCATCTGGTCGCTTGATCTTAACCTTGGCAATCTGGGTTCTACCCCGATCAGCGGCGAGGTAGCTTACCTCCACATCATTACTAACATGCCAGTGGATACCTTCAAAAACATCTGATTCAGGATTACGCCCACCAATATGCAGGGCAATCTCAGTTCTTTCAGGCTCGGTCTGATTGTCATTGGTGAATGAGTAGAAGGTCTTTACTTTTTTGCCATAAAACTTTTCAGGCCAGTGACATGATTCACAAACATCACGAGCTGGGCGTAGCTCATGTACCGGAGCTGGGATTGGCCGACTATAACTATCGGTAATCACAGCAACAACCTGGCGAAGACCCGAAATTTTTGCCCGAACAAACCACTTGGCACCAGAGCCTATATGACACTCAACACAGGCAACTTTGGAGTGGGGAGAACGCTGATAGGCTGTATACTCAGGTTCCATAACCTGGTGACAGACCTGGCCACAGAAGTAGGGTGAATCGGTAAAGTGATACCCCTCGTAACCGATTAAGGTCAGGATGGCCACGTTGACAACCGAGAGAACGAGGAAAGCAAGCAGTCCCATGCGATGCATGTGATTACTCAGATTAAGGGTCAAATGGCCCTTTTCGACACCATATTTATGCCACTGGCGCCGTCTGTACCAAGCCGCAATAGGAATAAGTAGTAGACCAAAGAGCATACCACCGGGAAGCACCATATATATTAAAATACCCACATAAGGGTTTTCAAAGATACCAAGAACATCGACGATAAAGCCAATCACCATCAAGGTAATACTGATGGTAGTGATGCCAACTCCAAGCAGTCCCAGGGGAGAGCGCCACAACCCCCTTATCATATGTTGCCATGGGCTTCTCGGGGTCTTTTCATCCTCAGCACCTGTTGCTGTCTTTTCACTCTGATCATTATTTTCCGAACTCATTGTCTCTCCTTTACAACACGTTAAAACTCTCGTCTTTTTGGTGGTTTAACTATGTGTATTAACAGATGGCGTACTCCCAAATGCCCACACTCTCCCTCCACCAGCCAACGGTGATTGTTTTTTGATGATCTTCCTGTAAGACCACCAATTGCCATTTCTTCTTTTACCTACATTACACAAAACAAGCCAGAATGCAGGTTATGCATTCTGGCTTGTATATTATTCTTATTTTTTTAGTTCCAGCGCGACTGGTTACAACAGCTATATACCGGTTATGGCAGAAAGAAAACCTTTTAATAGCTCAAGAGGCCCGGCATTAACGAGGGCTGCGACAAAACATAGCAACGCTCCGCCACCGATAACTGCTGAGACAACCCCCATCGAACCAACAATCACGAGAGAACCGCTATCTAGGCCAGCGTCTCTGGTAACGCTCTTCCCTGCTGTTCTTGTCCGCGTATTGGTTTTACTTATAGCTGTTTCTTTCATTGTAGTATCTCCAGTCTGGTATAGATGTTTTTAAGAACTTTCTAAATACCGGTTACAGCTGTAACAAAACCTTTAAGCATGGAGATTGGCCCGCCACTTGCTACCAAACCACCAACAAAACAGGCTACGGCCCATAAACCAATTGTGGCTGATGCTGCAGTGGTAATGAACATTGCGCCTTTGAAAATTTCAGATTGAACCTGAGTGTCGGTATTTGTTTGGCTTGTCCCTTTGTTTTGCTTTGTACGTTTGAGTCTTGCATTGTGGTCTCTCCCTTTTAGGTTGATTACGGTTTGTTTGCGTCTTGCTTATTTTTATTGCTATTTCCGTGCCAAAGAAAAAAACCGTGTAAAATCAACAAATAGAGGCTACACCCCTCCAGTTTCTTGTCATTTTGACAATTTTCCCTGCCATATTGGCAAAATACCAGGTTTCACTCCTCAAGACTCCACTTGTCAATTTTCCGGTACAGGGTGCGCAGACCGATACCCAGAATTTTGGCCGCCTTAACCTTGTCACCCTGGGTATTATTCAAGGTGTCCTGAATGGCCGTGCGTTCTATTTCATTCAACAACCCCTCTTTGGAGTTCAGTTCAACCTCAGGAATTTTGTAGGTCAGGTATTCAGGGATACTCTCCACAGTCAAAACATCACCGTGAACCATCACCACGGAGCTTTCAATGCAATTCATTAACTCGCGAACATTGCCGGGCCAATTGTAGGCCCTGATCAGCTCCATGGCCTCGTCGGTAATCCTGGTAATGGGTTTGCCGTGCATGGTTGAAAATTTGCTTATAAAGCTATTGACCAGTTCCTCCAGGTCTTCCTTACGTTCCCTCAAGGGTGGCATCTGTATCTGGACAACCCGCAGTCTATAGTAAAGATCCTCTCGAAAGGTTCCCTCCTTCATTAGCTGGCTTAAATCCTTATTGGTGGCGGAAATTATGCGCACATCAACGTGATGGGTCTTACTCCCCCCCACCCTCTCAAAGGTGCGCTCCTGCAGAAAACGTAGAAGTTTGACCTGGATGGATGCTGGCAACTCTCCGATCTCATCGAGAAAAAGGGTGCCCTTGTCGGCCAGCTCAAAACGACCCTTCTTGGTGGCTACAGCACCGGTAAAAGCACCTTTTTCATGCCCAAAGAGTTCCGATTCAAGAACACCCTCGGCAAAGGCCGAGCAGTTCACCTTGACAAAAGGCCCGTGGGCCACCGGACTATTATAATGGATAATACTGGTAATAAGTTCCTTACCGGTACCCGACTCCCCCTCGATAAGAACAGTGGCCTTGCTTGCGGCAACCTGAAGGGCCAACTCCTCACATTTTTTCATGGGCTCAGAGGTGCCAATAAATTTAAGCTCTGGATAGGACTCGCGGATCTTCTTTTTGAGGAAAATATTTTCCTCCTTAAGATCCTTGTTCTCAAGGGTTTTAACGATAATAAGCTCCAACCTCTCGAGGTTAACCGGTTTGGAAACATAGTCGCTTGCCCCCATCTTCATGGCCTTAACGGCGGTTTCAATGGTTCCCTGGCCGGTAATAAAAATAACCGGATATGTCCCTTCAAGATCATTTATTTTTTCAAGTAGCTCAATACCACTCATGATCGGCATATCCAGATCAGAGAGGATAAGATCAATCTTCTCCTCGCCAATGATCTGTAGAGCATTTATACCACCGTCTGCCGTGAAAATTTCATAGTCGTCCTCAAGGGCCATGGAAAGGGTCTGGCGTGTCATCTTATCATCATCAACAATTAATATGGCTTGGGATTTCATAAGCTTTCCCCAGTGTTTGTTTTTAAAGGAAGGAAGATTGCAAAAACTGTTTTCTGACCAAGCTCACTGTGACAGGTGATTTGGCCACCATGATCTTCGACAATCCTCTGAACAATTGCCAAACCAAATCCGGTGCCTTTTTCTTTCTTGGTGAAAAATGGTTCGAAAATCTGTTTCAGGTCTGAGGGGGAGATGCCATTGCCGTTATCCTCAATAGTTATGAGTATCCCCCCCCCTTGCTCCGTACAGCCCAAACGAAGTGTTCCACCATCTGGCATGGCCTGAATGCCATTCATACAGAGATTGAGAAGGGCCTGAATAATTTTCTTTTCGTCAAGCAGTACTGGTGGCAAATTTTCATCAGGGCCTATCTCCACCGAAACATTGGCTTTTTTTGCACTTTGATAGACCATTTCCCCAATGTCGGTGATAATTTTACTAATATCATTCTCTTTGAAGTCCGGAGCAGGAAAGCGGGCATAGGTCACAAACTCTTCAATTATTTCGTTGATCCGACTCACTTCATTATCAATGATTGCGATGGTTTCAAGCATATTATCTTTTTGTTTTTCTTCAGGAATCGTGCATTTTTTTATTTTTTTATTTAGTAGCTGCAGGTTCATCGACAGCACGTTCAGGGGGGTCTTTACCTCATGATTTACCGCTGTGGCAATATGACCGATGGTTGCTATTTTTTCGACCCGCATGAGGTCGGCCTGGGTCTTGCGCAGAGATTCTTTTGACGAGCGCAGCTCATCGGTACGTTTCTCCACCATCATCTCAAGTTCAAAACTAAAATTATCCTGTTGCTGTTGTTGCTCCTGCAGTTTTTCCGTCATGGTATTAAAGGTTGAATACAGGGTACCAATCTCGGTGTGTGACCCTGTTTTCACCCTAACCCCAAGATCACCTGAAGCCACTTTTTCAGTGGCGGTGGCAAGATCTATTATCGGCATAATGGTATTGCGAGCCAGGACAATATAGGCAACCCCTGAGGCCATAATACCCACAAGTGACGAGGTCAAAAAGAGAAAGAGGATATAGTACACCTTGGTGTTTGAATCACTGACCAGATCCCTGATACTTTTGAAATGGACGGAATTAATGGCCTCCATCAAATTTTGGATGCGGTAACCAAGGCTCTCCATCTCCTTGAGTTCTGTTCGGTCAACAGGCTGACCTAATGTTATTTTGCGCCTGGTGTTGTTTAGAATTTCTGCGATTTTTGCTAAATGGCTTTCGATTTTACCAAACAGCAACTCAACCTCATTTTTATTAATCTCTTCATACTTGTAAAAAGCCACAGCCCGCCGCACCTCTTCAATGGTTGAAGAGGCATGTTCAAGCAGCTTTTCATCTAGATCAACAAAGGAGGTCTGAACCAGAAAGATCTTTTCCTGCACCCGATTATTCATATCGTAAATGCGTGATATGTGACCACTCTCACCCTCAAGTTCAGAGATATTGCTCACCATGGCGCGCACCATCAGGATGGACAGTCCACCAATGCTGACAATAGCAAAGACATTGAGCAGAAAAGCGCTGAATATATAATTACGCAGTTTTTGTTTCATTTGGGCACACTAAGGCCATAACTTAAAGGTAAAGATGGCAACGGCAAGAAAGCAGTTGCCAGCGGGCGAGGGGGCCGATATTAATGGTAGAGGGGAAAATACTATAGGTTTGCGACCAATGTCAAGGGAGGTTATCCAGTGACTTACCCCCCTTGGGGTGGCAACCACTGACCGTAAGCCGTTGACTTGCAGCGACCCGGAAATTTATAGTCCACACTGTACTTTGATAATATCATTAGTATAATGGCCTGGAATATTCAGGCTTAGGTTATATTATGGACACCTGGACATACTCGTGAACATTAAGATTAAATATATCACTGTTTAGGCTTCGGTGAGAGGCATAAGGATAAAGAAATATGAGTAAAGAACTAAACAAACAGCTGGGAACTGCGGATGTGGCGTGGAACCTCACGGATTTATATGAATCACGGCAAGACCCTCAAATATCTGATGACCTCACTTTTTGTGAAGAAGAGGCGATTCTTTTAAAAGAGACCTTTGCCGGCAAGCTCGACACCATAGAACCTGCTGTTTTTGCACGTACGATTCGCCGCCTTGAACGGATATCTTATAACCTCGGTCGGGTCGCCACCTTTGCTTTTTTGGATTATGCCACCCAGGTCAAGGATGACAAGGCCGGAGCATTTTTGCAGGAAATCACTGAGGCCGCAAGCCGTATTGGCCGGGAAACGGTCTTTTTTGAACTTGAATGGTCAAAGATGGATCAGACCAGGGCCGACACACTGCTTGCCTCTGAAGAAACGGCCCATTTCCATCATTTTCTGGCCAATATCAGACGTTATGCCAAGCATATGCTGTCCCAGGCCGAAGAGACTCTTCTCATCGAACTTGGCCCTGTTGGCAGTTCCGCCTGGACCAGTCTGTTTGAAAAGGTACTGGCCCATGTGAAGTTTGGCGATGAGGGGCGTACCGAAGAGGAGGTGTTGTCGGATCTGTATAATACAGATCGCCAGGTGCGCAAACAGGCCGCCCAGGAATTGACCGACGGTTTGCAGTCGCAGCTCCATATCCTCACCCATATCTTCAACACCCTGCTGGCTGACAAGATGATTGGTGATCGTCTGCGCAGTTATCCAACCTGGCTGACGTCCCGTAATCTCTCTAACGAGCTTAAAGAGGAAACGGTTACGGCATTGATTGGTGCTGTAACCTCACGTTATGATATCGTTCAGCGTTACTACAGGGTGAAAAAGTCGCTCCTTGGACTTGATGAACTCAAAGATTATGACCGTTATGCCCCCCTTGTAAATCTGCCCGAAAACCTGGTTACCTGGGAAGAATGTCAGGAAATGGTACTCAAAGGGTTCCACGATTTTTCCCCAGAAATTGCCAAAATAGCCGCATACTTTTTTGATAAAAGCTGGATACATGCTCCCATCATGGAGGGTAAACGCAGTGGTGCCTTTGCCCACCCGGCAGTACCGGATTCCCATCCATATGTCCTGGTCAATTATACCGGCAATATCCGTGATGTCTCCACCGTGGCCCATGAACTAGGCCATGGGGTGCACCAATACCTGGCACGTGAGAGAGGCCACTACAACTCGGAGACACCCCTTGTTCTGGCCGAAACCGCCTCGGTCTTTGCTGAGCTTCTGATCTTTCACAGCCAGCTTGAGGCGTTAACTGATGCGGCGCAGCGTAAGGCCTTTATCTGCCAGAAGCTGGAATCCATCTTTGCCACAGTATTCAGGCAGGTTTCCATGAATCGTTTTGAGGATATGATCCACAACGGCAGACGAGAGGAAGGTGAATTGTCCAGTGATCGGCTCAGTGAGATGTGGCAGAAGAGTCAGGTGGATATGTTCGGCGATTCGGTGACACTCACCGATAATTACGGGATCTGGTGGTCATATATTCCTCACTTTCTCCATTCACCCGGTTATGTTTACTCGTATGCCTTTGGGGAGTTATTAGTGCTGGCACTGTATAGTCGCTACAAAAAGGAGGGGGAGGGGTTTGTCCCTAAGTATATCCATCTTCTCAGCCAGGGAGGAAGTCTATCACCCTATGATCTATTGACTCCTTTTGGCATTGATCTGAACGATCCAGAGTTTTGGCAGGGTGGTTTGAGTATTATTGATGAGATGTTGCAGGAGGTGGAGTAGGTTTTTTGAGAAGTTGAGAAGGTTCTTCTGAACCCCTCAACTTCTCAAACTTCGTAGCTAATCCATTACTTCCATATCACGACCACAGCATTGTGGTAACCCTTCACCCGTTTTGACATTCATATACTTATTACAGGTTGAACAGTAATAGGTGTTATCAGCCGGGGCCTTGGTATCTTCCGAATAGGAGGTCACCCCCCCCTTGATGCCCTCTATATGGAAACGGGCAAGTTTGTCGTGCCCAGGAACAAATTGTCCCATAGGAACGATTTTCTTATTGTTGCCCTCACAGTCAATAACAACTCTCCACAATAACTCCAAAGAGGCTGTTTCCTGCTCATTTTCCGGGGTAAACTCCACAACATTTTTATCTACAGATATTTTCATTTATTGCTCCTTGCTAGTTAACGGTTATTTCCGTGACCCAAAGGTCATGGAGGTTACAAAAACTTGTGGCGGTAAGCTTGCCCCTGTAGCCCCCAGGTATAGTAAAAGTAGAGGCCGGTTTATCCGTTGGGCTAAAGGTCTTGGCCCCAAGCACCGTGCCACCTGCATCAACAAGGGTATGGCGAACGATAAAATGGGCCTCAGACATCCCGTGCCTGGTCATAACATGGACATTACTGCCATCAATATGGATGGCAGGGGCATGGCTACCATTTTTCCCCTTCCACTGTCCTTCGTCCTTCGCCGAATAAATAATGCCGGAGGTTGAAGCGCTGGAGGCCATCACACTTCCTGCCCCAATTACTGTAACACTACTTGCCATGGCGGCGGATACCTTAAGAAAATTTCGTCTGTCCATGCTGACCCCCCTATGTAATTGATAATAATTACTATTACCTAAAGGTGTTTCTTTTGTCAAATGAAATTGTAGGATACTTTCCCGAAAAATGCCAATCTTTGAGAAATGATTTGTTTGGGGAAATAATTCCGTGTAGCAAAGAAGAAGATGTTACACTCTTTAAGTAAGCGTCCAGCTATCCCCATCTCCCCAGCTATTGCCATATATGTCATAGTCCCGCAGAAATTATCAATTTATGCAGGAGGTAACTATGGCAACGAAAAGTTGGCAGAAGCGATGTGGGAAAAAGACCGATCTCTGGTCA
>JAJRUT010000090.1 GCA_024277655.1 Deltaproteobacteria bacterium
TTGTCTGAGTCACCTGATTCGGAAACAGATACCCGGGCCCTCTTAAACGGTGAAATAAAATACACCTTTGGCTCCAGGGGGACGCAGATCTTTTTTGGTAATAGTATTGAGGACCTGGTGAGCTATGATTTTACCTCCCAGATTGGTGTGCGCCAGGATGTCGGTCGGGCAGGGATTATGGGTGGTGGTATTCTTTTTACCTCGATTCCGGCTGAAGTGTGGAAGGATCCTTATGTGACCAATGTTCGCCGGAGTGAGACGGATCGAACTGCAAAAGGCGTACGTTTTACCTGGGAAAATATTATGGGATCCCGTTTTGATGTTCAGTATTCCTATCGGGATATAAGCATTGATAGTGAGAATAGTGGTACGGCTCTGTATGGCTCGGGGTCAGTCGGGGCCTACGAGCGTTCCCTGCTTGACCGTGAGGGCGATCATTATAAACTTACCGGTGAATACACCTTTGAGCTGGATGACCGCAATTCACTTAAGCCCCAAGTCTCCATAAATTCCTATGATCTTGATGGCGCGGCCATGGCCCGTGACTCGGTGGGGGTGCGGTTGACCCATACCTATAAGGGCGAGCGTTATATATTTATTTCCGATATATATCTGACCACAGAAGAGGCGGATAAGCGTAATCCCATCTTTAATAAGACCTGGGAAAGTGATACCATTGGTTTAGGGTTTAGTGCTATTTATCGGAATTTTATGGATGTGGATGGACTGAACCTGATGGGCAATGTGGCCTATTACGATGTTGATGCTAATATTGCCTTCTATGATGCCAATGTTGTTATGTCTAGTGTCTCCTGTCTGTATCGGTTCTAAGAGCTATCGCTGTTCAATAGGAAAAGGGGTGTGAAGATATGTCTTCACACCCCTTTTCCTACGTTATAGCTTGTGGCTCAACTTTCATATTTGTGCCATACTGCTGAATACTGACTCCTGAATTCAACTGAATAATTTACTTCGGTTTAACTCGTAAATGACATTGTCACTACTTAACGATATGCCAAGTGGAAAAGCGATAGATTATAAGATCTAAAAGTCGTACCTGAGATTGCCAAGGATCGAATATTCATCATAATCATCCCGGCCGAGCTTGGTGGAGCCGTACATGTCGCCGGATAACTGATCGCTGAAGAAGAGGCGACAGCCCAGCCCTCCGTCGCCACCGTTTCGGTCGTAATTGGCGCCTGATATTTCATCGTATTGGGTGTCATATTCGTAGGCCACAGTAAAATAAGGTTCAACGTATTTAAACCCGTAGGCGACCTCTAGGCCAACGGAGAGTTGTGAGAACTCCACGTTGTTTGACTTGACTCTGGTGCCGTCACTCTCGATGTAGCTATCCTGGCTTTCATGGGCGTAGAGGAAATTCAGGTTGGTGTTGAAACTCCATTGCTCTATATAATGAAAGCCGTTGATTGAGAACTGAACAAATTGGCGCTCCGCATCAACCGAGCTTTTTGTTGCACCAAAATCACGGTTCTGATCGTAGTCAACGATACCATAACCGGCGATGATATCCATAGCCAGATAGTCGGTGAGGAGCATGGCGAAATAAGGGGCCATGGTATAGCCATCGCCATCCAGATCGCCGTTGTTAAAGTCCAGATCGGCATCCACCTGTTCGTAGGTCACTGCCACGCCCATTGCCATCCGTTCGGAGAGCTTATAGTCGTAACCGATGATGTAGGAGTTTATATCCATGCTTGACTCAGTAGCGCTGTTGTCATTATCGGCCGAGGTGTAGGCAATATTCGTCCAGATTCCATGTCTCATACTGGCATCCCCCGCGGAAAGACCAATGGTGTCATTGCTCACCGAGACTTTAATGATGTCTGAGAGGCGCCTTGCTGTTTGCTCTGGTTTGGGTACGAGATTTGATTCGTGGGTGGGGCTATCTGTTGAGCGCTCCTTAAATAGGGTATGGGGAATAATCACCCTTTTAATTCGGCTACTAATCATGGAGGTGGTTTGCTTGACGCTGGATTGCAGGAGAGCCGGGGTTACGGTGGCCACGCCGCTTGTGGCTGGCGCAATTGTAACAAGAACAGTAATGGTGTCACCGCCTGTAATAGTTATAATAAAGCTATCTGTTCCGGTAGCTGTGGTGTCTGCCGTATAGTAGATTGCCCGGGCCTCTTCAGGCGGAACCCATGAACTACAGGCCAGATCTTCCCAAGGCTGTATAGTGATGCCCGTCAGGGTTACCCCCGAGAAATCAACGGTTCCCTGATTTGCTGGAGTCGATAATGAAAAATCAGATAATAGGGTGTTTTGCGACGAGCAAGACGTTGAAACCAGGATGTCCCGTTCATAGGCGACCAGGGTTGTTTGCCCGGCGGTAACGGTGCCCTCATAGGTTCTGGCGGTATTTGTTGTTACCGTTACTGTAAATGGACTTCCTGGTGCCTCCACCGCCATACTGCTCTCGGTCCAAAATAGCAGAGCGGCCAGGAGAAGGGGTATGATTTTTCTTGAACTGGTATTGGTTGCAGTTGCCATTTGTTTTCCCCTTGCCATGCAGTATCAGATATCTTTAAATTGTCTATGTTCAGATAATTATAATGCATGAATATGCTAATCGCAATGTTAGGCCCTATTTAGGGTCATTTCTTAGGGGCAAGAGGTAGTTTTACAGCGTGAGTCAATGCCATCGTTCCATAATCCATCTCGATATGGATGCCTTTTATGCCTCGGTTGAGGTGCTTGATTTTCCTGAGCTGCAGGGACTACCGGTTGTGGTGGGTGGTATGTCTGAGCGGGGGGTGGTGTCAGCGGCATCCTACGAGGCCCGGCGATTTGGGGTGCATTCAGCCATGTCTGCGGTGGTGGCCAGGCGCCGATGCCCGGAATGTCTGTTTCGCCCGGTGCGGATGGCGCGTTACCAGGAGGTGTCTGCCCAGGTAATGGCTATTTTTCGGGATTTTACCCCGCTGGTGGAGCAGATTTCGGTTGATGAGGCGTTTCTTGATGTCACAGGCTGTGAACGGTTGCTTGGTGATGCTGAGTTTATTGCTGGCGAGATCCGCGCCCGGGTAAGGCGTGAGGTTGGTCTTACTGTGTCAGCCGGGATTGCCGGCTGTAAGCTTGTGGCGAAAATTGCCTCGGATGAAAATAAGCCGGATGGGGTGACGGTGGTTCCCCTTGGGGGTGAGGCCGGTTTTCTGGCCCCGCTCCCCATTAAACGTCTGTGGGGGGTGGGGAATAAGACGATTCCAGCTCTCGACCTCATGGGGGTGAAGACCATCGGTGATCTCAGGCGTTTTTCTCTGGAAATACTTGAGCGTAAGTTCGGCAAGCAGGGACGGCACATGTATTATTGTGCCCGTGGTATTGACCTGCGGGACGTAGAGCCTGTAAACAGGATGAAATCAATCGGCAACGAGGAAACCTTTCATCGGGACTTGCTGGACAAGCGGGAGATCGTTAAAGAGCTTCTTTTTTTAACGACAAAGGTGGCTGAGCGTCTAAGGCGCAAGGGCGTTGCGGGTAAAACCATCAGCCTGAAGGTAAAATATCATGATTTTTGCTCGGTAACTCGGTCGATAACCCTTAAACAGCCAACCAATGATTCACGGAAGATTCACCGGCTTATTGTTGATTTAATTCCGAAAACCCTGATTGGGGTCAAACCGGTACGTCTTGCCGGTCTTTCTGTGAGTAATCTTGTTTCTGATGGCAGCCCCCGGCAGTTGTCGTTGTTTACCTCCAAGTCTGATGCCGGTGATCAGCACCAGTTATTGCGGGCCATTGATGCCATTAATGATAAATATGGTTCCTTTACGGTCAAGCCTGGGCCACTTGTTGGGGGACGATGGCCTTAGGTTGTCTCCGGACTGGTCTCGTCCCCATCGTTCTCTGAAGATTTATTGATGTCTAGAATTTCCAGACCGGCAACGTAGTCCGTGGTTTCAAAGCGGGTGATGGACTGCAGGTTTTTAAGGATGTCACCCATGCGTTCTGTTTGCTCGTAAATTGAGCGTACTCTGTTCATGAGCTGGTGGGGGGTTGGTGGGTTTTGTTTTTGCAGGATTTGGGCATGGGCCGAGATGATTTGTACGGGCTGGCCAAGCTCGTGGCAGACCCCGCCAATGGTGGCAAACATTCCTTGCATTTTAGCAAGTTTAGCAAGTTCAAGTTCTTCTTTCTTACGTTTGGTGATGTCGTCCACCACCCAAGTTACTCCCAAGTCAAGATCCGGTGGGGTTGCCGAATCGATGGCCATCCCTGAGAGCAGGCACCATATCTTTTCGCCGTTCTTGCGGAGAAACTCATATTCAATTTGGGCTTGGGGGCCCTGCTTAAGGGTTTGGAAATGTTTTTCGGTGAACTTGCAGAAATGTTCATGGTTTAGGTGAAGCTCTTCCAGATTGATCTGTTTCATTGACTCGGGGGAATCGTAACCATATATTTCGGCCAACCGTTGATTGCATTTGTATATATATTGCCCACCCCTAAGGAGCATGATGCCAACACGCGAGGTGGTGAAAATGGATTCAAGTTCATTATTGAGGCGGGCAAACTTCTCCTGAGTTTGTCTGTGTTGTTTTATTTCTATTTGGAGCAGGCTATTGCTGGCAGAAAGTTCAAGGGTACGATCTTCTACCCTGTTTTCCAGCGTTTCTGTGGATTCATGTTGGAGATCAAGAAGGTGATTCATTTCCCGTATCAGTGAGCCTATTTCGTCGTGCCGCTCATTGCCGGGCAGGCGACTGAGCAGATCTCTTTGGTGGCGGATTTCACTGGCACAGGCAACTAGAGTCTGGAGGGGCATGAATGTTGTTTTGTCCAAAACAAAAAAGAGGATAAGGAAGAGGACTAGACAGGATAGGCCCATAAGGAGCATGGATTGGTGTTGGCTTAATCTGCTCTGTTGGACAATTTTCCTCTCAAGCTCCCCCTGGAGGAGAAGGACGGGTTTGCCGTTAACGCCGGGGAAGCTGGCGTAGGCATAGAGGGTATCATCATCAATGATGCTGGTGGGGTATGGTGTTCCCGCGCTGATTTTGTTGGCAATGGGTTGCAGCTTGTTTTGTTCTGAGCTAAAGGGGGTGATTGTCAGAACGACTCTTGTTTGGGAAATGAGGCTGTCGATGAGATCGGTGCTGATGAATTGGCCCATGATAATGGTGCCCAAAGGGGAGCTTGTCTTGTCGCTGTTACGAATGGGTCTGGCGGCAACGAGCATGGGGCCTGCTTCTGTAATAAATGCTCCGCTGACAGGGTATGTGGTGCTGTTTTGGTATAATAACGGATGATACCTTGGGAAACGTTGGGGGAAATCGATAAGATTAATTTCCCTGCTGAAGTTTGCTGAGTATATCTTACCCCAAACGACCCACCCCTCGTTATCGACAAAGTAGATAAGGTTGATATTGGAGTTGTTAAACGTGCTTTTTAGGAGATTTAATTTTATATAATCAAGGTCAATATTCTGAATAAATTCATAGGAATCATCCCAGGCCGCCCAATCTTCAAGGGTTTGGTCAAGGTGAACCTGTTGCCTGGTCAATGCTTCGACCGTCCGTTCCATGTCTTTTTCGGCAAAGGCCTTCTCAAGTTTAAGGACGGTGGGGTGGATGGTGACGCGGTGGATATAAAAATGACTTAAGCCAAGGAGGATGGCTATGACTAGAATGAGGGAACCTATTTTAAATTGAAGTGTCATAGCTTGTTAAGGCTCCGTGTTGAACCTAATTTTAGGGATTATCTTGCAAGTATAGGGCAACTACGGGCGAAGATTCAAGGTTCTTGGTGTAAATGGTCAAAAAAAAAGCTAAAAGAATAAAAGTGATTTAGTTTTACAGCCCATATAGGTATAAGAGTTCAACAAATCGTTATGGTTTTGGTGGTTACCTGTCGAAACGATAGGTACGGCTGTTTTAGTCACAAGGCCGTGGAGAACACGAAGGGTGCCGGATAACGGTAAACGCCGATCTGGGCAAAATGGTAAAGAGAAGCGCACCCGCCTTTGCGGGTGCAAGCGGTTTTAATAAGGAGACCCCTTATGGTCTCCTGAACATGGAGCAATGGATAATGATCTATACGTCTGAGATCGAAGGAATGTGCTGTGTGGCAAAGGGGCCTCAAAATGGCCCTGCCCCGATTCCCCAGGAGGGACAGTGGAATCAGGTTAGTGAAATTACTGATATCAATGGTTTGACCCATGGCGTGGGTTGGTGTGCTCCCCATCAGGGAGGCTGTAAGTTGACGGTGAACATCAAGGATGGTGTTATTCAAGAGGCGTTAATTGAGATGGTCGGCTGTACCGGGGCTACCCATTCGGCGGCCATGGCCTCTGAAATTTTGCCGGGCAAGACAATTCTTGAAGCGCTGAATACGGATCTCGTCTGTGATGCCATTAATGTGGCCATGCGCGAGTTGTTCCAGCAAATTGTCTATGGCCGGAGTCAATCGGCTTTTTCGGAAGGGGGATTGCCAGTTGGTGCGGCCCTTGAAGATCTGGGCAAGGGACTCCGTTCCGTTGTTGGTTCCATGTACGGCAGTGTCAAAAAAGGACCCCGGTACCTTGAGATGGCTGAGGGGTATGTGCTTGAGGTTGGCCTGGATAAAAACGCTGAAATCATCGGCTATAAATTTGTCCATATCGGCATTATGATGGATGCCATTAAGGACGGTGTTGATCCGGGCAAGGCCCTGGTTGATGCGTCCGGCACCTATGGTCGTTTTGCCGATGCCGTTAAAACCATTGACCCCCGGAAAGAGTAATTTCCACGGATAGCAGAAAAGAGGAACTGATATGTCATTATTTGAAAGTTATGAAAGACGAATTGACCAGATTACTCCTGTGCTCGCCCAGTACGGGATTGGTTCTCTGGAGGAAGCCCGGACGATCTGTGAAGAGCATGGGGTGGATGTGTATAAGCTGGTGAAGGAAATTCAGCCGATCTGTTTGAGAATGCCTGCTGGGCCTATATTACCGGTGCGGCCATTGCTATTAAAAAGAAGCTTAGTTCGGCGTCAGAAATTGCCGCAACCATCGGTGAAGGGTTGCAGGCCTTTTGTATTCCCGGCTCTGTTGCTGATGATCGCAAGGTTGGTTTGGGACACGGTAACCTGGCAGCTATGTTGCTCCGTGAAGAAACAAAATGTTTTGCCTTTCTGGCAGGACACGAGTCGTTTGCTGCTGCCGAGGGTGCGATTGGTATTGCTAAATCAGCAAATAAGGTGCGCAAGGAACCACTCAAAGTGATTTTAAACGGCCTTGGTAAGGATGCGGCCCATATTATTTCACGGATCAATGGTTTTACCCATGTGAAAACAACCTTTGACTACAAGGCTGGAACCGTAGCCATTGTTGAAGAAACGAAATATTCTGACGGTGATCGGGGTATGGTGCGCTGCTATGGTGCTGATGATGTTCGTGAAGGTGTGGCGATCAATCATCTTGAAGGGGTGGATGTGTCCATTACCGGAAACTCCACGAACCCTACCCGTTTCCAGCATCCCGTTGCCGGAACCTATAAGAAAGAATGTGTCCAGCAGGGTAAAAAATATTTTTCTGTGGCCTCCGGTGGTGGTACAGGGCGTACCCTGCATCCTGATAATATGGGTGCTGGTCCCGCCTCATACGGTATGACCGATACCATGGGCCGTATGCACTCTGATGCCCAGTTTGCCGGTTCTTCGTCGGTGCCGGCCCATGTTGAAATGATGGGGTTGATTGGTATGGGGAACAACCCAATGGTTGGTGCTACGGTGAGTGTTGCGGTGGCCCTGGAACAGGCTGCCTAGACTTACGGTTGCTGGCAGAGTAGTTATGCTAAAAAAAGCTCAGGAGTGTCTGGGTGTATCCCAGGTAATTTTTTAAGCGGTCATGACCAAAAAGAAGCGGGGACCTTATCCTCGCTTCTTTTTATGTGCTAGGAGTGTGGTGCAAGTTCTTGATATGATATAGTAACTATTATTTAATTGTTTTTGCGCCTGTGTATGTGTATACTCAGGCGTTTTTTGTTGGGGGCGCCCTTTTTTTAAAAAGGGTTTTTTTATTTGTTTTTGTCATCCAGGCACACTGGGTGGCAATGTTGCGGTGATGTATAAATACTATGAAAAAATTATGTTTAGAGAGTGCCAAGCGTAAGTATACCAAACAATGCCATGAGGGGACATACCACACACTGTGGTCACGGGACTCCTGGAAAGGGAAATGGGGTAAGTTTAGAACTACAAATGGTGAGTTTAAGTTTACCTTTAACGACCTGCCTTTTTATCGGCGGAAATTGGCTATTCGTATGGCCAATCTCGATAAGCACGAGGTGAGCGATGTTCCGGTGGGTGAGCAGGATTTTGATATAGCTGACAAGGTGGCACGGGTGGAGAAGTTATCCACCCAAAAGACGGTTATTCGCCGTAAGACCAAGGCGTAGAAATCCTGTCTGCCTCTTTCTCTGTTGCTGGCGAAGGCGAAATTGTAGTTATATATCGCCTAAGGATTCAGTGGTTTTTGGTTCTTGTTTTGCCTGGTAACTTGCGTAACTTGACCATGGCTAAGCTGATACTCTTTTAGAGTTGTAACTCGTTTGAGCTTGCCCGTTGTGTTGTTCAGTGTTTGATTGCTAACGCAATTTTCGTGAGCTTGTGATGGGTCGCGGACTTTAGGAGCCTGGTAACTGTTCTTGTGGGTCTGCGTCTCCAAGGTAAGAGGCGAATAAAAGAGTAGGGGCGATAACAATTATTACTACCTGAAACGGAGGCGTATGTGGGGATAAGAATGAAGGTGGAATGTTTACGTTGCAGGTGGTTTAAAATGGACAATATTCATTCTGGTGTGTGTCGAAGGTTGAAGGGTAAAAACGCTCCACGTCCCATGGTTAAAGATGTTGATACCTGTAGTGACTGGCAGGATGCTGGGCCGCAGTTCCATATTCGGGTGGGGTGGATCAAAAATCAGAAGAAACAGAACACCAGTAATTAAGACCCTGGGGCAGGGGACTTAATTAGGGGGTAAAAAAACAAGGTTATTGGCTGGTTTTATTGGATTTTTTATAACACCTCGCTTAGAATGTGATATGGTGTCTTATCGTTATAGGCCCTAAGGTTTGTGAGTGTGGTCTTTGGTTCCAGGTAGTCTTACTTTTCAAAGCTTATTTTTTGTTTTGCATGGGAATGAAACATGTCGTCTTTTCAACCTGAACAGTATGGTAAATATCTGCTCCATGAGCGTATTGCACGTGGCGGGATGGCAGAACTGTTTCGGGGGAAAATCATTGGTGCCAAGGGGTTTGAGAAACTGGTCGCCATTAAACGAATTCTTCCCCATCTGGCTGACCAGGAAGAGTTTGTTAAAGCCTTTATTGATGAGGCGCGTCTCGCGGCCTTTCTCCAGCATGCAAATATCGTCCAGATCTATGACTTTGGTGAAATGGCGGATTCTTACTATCTCTCCATGGAATATTTGTCCGGGGTGGATCTCAAAACGGTTCTGCAAAAGGCGGATGAGAAAAAGAAACCCTTAAAACTCGCTCTGTCCCTCTTTTATATTCTTCCGCAGATCTGTTTGGGATTACAATATGCCCATGACTTGAGAGATTTGTCAGGCAAGAAACTCAATATTATCCACCGTGATCTTGGCCCGCAAAATATATTTATCACCTTTGATGGCGGGGTCAAGATTATTGACTTCGGTATTGCCAAGGCTTCTAGTCACGATGCCACGACCTATGCTGGTTCGATAAAGGGCAAGGTCGCTTATATGTCTCCCGAGCAGGCCAAGGGCGAGCCCCTTGATCATCGGGCGGATCTCTTTGCCTTGGGGGTTTTGCTCTATGAGCTTGCCACAGGGCACAGGGTCTATGCCGGTGAAACCCATGCCATTTTGACCAAGGCCGGAAACTGTGATTTTCTGCCCCCGGAACAGGTTAAGCAGGGTCTACCTGTTAGCCTGTACGCTATTATAAATAAGGCGCTACATAAAGATCCCCGCTTGCGTTACCAGTCGGCTGAGCAGATGCGTCTTGATCTGGAGTCGTGTTCAAAGGAATTATTCCCCACTCCGGTAAATGGGCGGCAACTCAGCAATTATATGCATACCTTGTTTGAGAACGAGGCGGCGGTTGAAGAGGCGGCAATCAAACGTGCTTCCCTCGCGGATTCAACCAAAGATTTGACCATCAATAAACAAGAGATTAGTAGCGAAGATAAGACTATTTCGCTGGCAGCGGTCAAGAGCGAGACGAAACGTTTGCACGGTTTGGCACCTATCTTGGCTCTACTTCTGGTGGCTATTCTTGGGACTTTTGTATTCTTGGTTATTGAGCAAGACAGTAGGGGCGTGACTGGGGGGAAGGTGGTGAAGCTTGTTCATACCACTAAGGATCAAGCGATGGACTTCTGGTCCTCCCTGTTTACCCAGCCTGAGGTTAATCTCGATGAGTATGAGGAAAGTCGTGATCCCGAGGAGGCCGCCCGTTTCTTTTTTGATACTCATCTTGTTGTGCATCAAGAGATCTCTCCGGCCGATGTCAATCGACTGCAGCGCCATGGGGCCTATATGCAAAAGCATCATCCGGAGGAAGGGTTGCGTTTGTTTAAGCGCCTTGCCACGCTTTATCCGGGGGTAGATGAAATTCATTACCGGTTGGGGAAATTGTATTTTGAGGCTGGGAATATAGTCAAGGCCAGGGAGAATTATCTTCTTGCCACCAAGTTAAATCCCGATCTCCCCGAGGCCTTTTTTAACCTGGGTAATATTTATGCTGAAAAAGGGGAATATGAACAGGCTGAGAAAATGTTTGCTCGAGTGGTGGTCTTAGCCCCATCTTACCTGGATGAAGCCTTGTTTAATCTTGCCTATACCCAGAAAGAACAGGGTCTTAAACCTGAGGCGATAGCATCTCTGCGTCTGGCCCTTGAGGTAAATAGCCATAATAGGGCTGCGGCCAAAATGCTTAAATTTTTGACTCAAACAAAATAGGATATGAATTATTTGTTTAGGTCATTTTCTCTCTTTGGTCATATTATAGTTCTTCTCGTTGTTTCTACTCTTGTCGGGGGGTGTGTGGCCACCTCTTCCAGTAACCGCTGGCAGCCGGTTGTCCGCCATGAGGGTAATAAGGTTCATGTGGTAAAATGGCCGGACGAGACCTTGCCAGCCATCGCCAGTTGGTACACCGGTTCCCGCGACCAGGTTACGACCATTGCTAATGCAAACCCCACCCTGGATCCCGTCCACCTGCAACAGGGGGAGCGGATTTTTATTCCCCAGAAGATCCTTAAGACCCGTGGCGATATGTCAAGATCCTTTCTCGATGTGTTCCTGTCTCCTCCCGCTCTCGCCGTAAAAACTAGTAGTGATGTGTCTATCTCCAGGGATCCGCGGGTTATTGTTCCCAGACCCTATAAAGAAAAAAAAGAAGATGGCGTAGCTGGATTGTCCGTCTCTGCACCTGAGAAAGGGGATGACCAGGTTGAACCTTCACCGGAACCTGCAACCGAGGCAGAGCCTAGTTTATATCTCTTTGGGCCTCGGTAGTAGTTCGTAAATAAAGGGCACTACTAGGTAAGTATAGGATTCATATGAAAAAAATACTTTTATGTTGTCTCTTGGCTGTTTTTTTTCTCTCTGCCTCTGCCAGTGGGGAGGAATCCCTATCGGGCCACCATCTGCAGAAAATTTTGGATGGAAACCGAGTTTTCCTAGGGAAGAATCTGGATCATCAAAATCTTACGGGCAGAAATTTTGATCATGCCAGTTTTGACCAGTCATCCATGCGCAAATCTCGTCTCGATGATGTTCCTTTAAACGATACCATCTTCCGGCAAACCGATCTGACTGCCTCGTCTTTCAATGGTGCAGATCTGCGTGGCGTAAAGTTACTGGGCGTTGTTCTGGAGGGCGCGCATCTTCAGAACAGTGACTTGAGCCGCGCGGTACTACTTGATGTTTCCCTCTTAAAAACGAGTTTGCGCGGAGCTAAAATGGTGGGCGCCTATGGTGAGAATGTTACCTTTGCCGAGAGTGATTTGCGGGGCGCAAACTTAAGTAATGTGTTTTTTAATCAGGTTGATTTTCGGAAGGGTAACTTAACTGATGTTGATCTGCATGGGAGCAATCTGGTCGATGGCAAGTTCCAGCAGAGTAAGTTGTCTGGTGCAAATTTAAGTGGCGCATCCCTAAAAAAATGCCGTTTTGATGGCAGTGGCAAGAGTCGTGTTGATCTGACAAAAGCCAACCTTAATTACACCGTCCTGATTGACGTGGATATGGCTGGAATTGATCTACGTAATAGCTATATGCATGGTGCCTTCCTGCAGCGGTGCAATTTATCCGAAGCGGTTCTGAGTAACGCAAGTTTGGATAATGCTATTTTTCAGGATGTTGATTTAGCTGAAGTTGATTTACGTTTTACCTCTCTGGAAAATACTTCATTTCTCAGGGTTGATCTTACTGCGGCCAATCTGGAAAGTGTTAATCTGCAAAAGGCTGTTTTAGTTAAAGTAGCTTTGCAGAGTACGATTCTTGCCGATGTAATGTTTGCCGGGGGGAGTTTGCAGGAGGTTGGTTTCAAGAAGACACAGCTTGCCTGGGCGCAATTTCAGAATGCCACCATCAGACAATGTCAGTTTGACAAGGCTGAGATGAACAAGGCCGATTTTACGGGAAGTCAGTTTTTAGAGGTATCCTTTGATGAGGCCAGGGGAGTGGGGGTTAATCTGTCCCAGGCCAAGTTGGTGGGTGGCTCCATGCGGAGGGTGTTCTTTATTAAGGGTGTTTTTGCCGGGACTGAGTTTGACAGGATTGTCTTTAGGGAGAGCAATTTTCAGGGAGCAAATTTTCGAGGTGCACAGCTTTATCATATAAAAGGGGCCCGGGCGAATTTTAAGAATGCTGATTTGAGTAAGGCGACAATAAAAAACTCCCAGTTGCAGGGGGCAAATTTTAATAGAGCCATTTTAAGGGGGTGCGTATTTGAAAATGTCCATTTGGCTGGGGCTTATTTTCAAAATACGGATCTCTCTGGGATGAATTTTGCGGACTTTAACCTGGAGGGGGCAGATTTTACGGGGGCAAACCTCTCCGGGGCAAATTTCAAAGGGGCGCGCCTTGCCGGGGCGGTATTTAAAAATGCCAATATGCAGAGGATGAATCTTCAGCATGCGGTTTTAAGTGAAGCCGATCTTACCGGGGCCAATCTGTCTGGGGCCAAGGCCCAGGGTGCCTCTTTTGAGGACGCCAATCTCTCCGGCGTGAAACTGCAAATGACGCAACTTCGTGGTGCCAGTTTTGAAGATGCCAATTTGTCCAAGGCCAATCTCTTCGGGGTTGATTTTGCCGCAGTTGATATTAAGGGGGCTGATTTTTCAGGCAGTAACCAGAAAGGTGTCAAGAACCTGGATCAGGCACTCCATGTTGACCGAGCCAAAGGGCTTACTACGCCGTAGTGGCTGATTCAGGCTAGTCAGCCCGTCCGGTTTGCAATAGTTTATGGTATTTAACACTTAAATAGCATTCCCTGAGGAGGAGATAGGCCACGATGAGATGGATCATCGCTACAACCGTGGCAATGATGTTTTGTTCATTTTTGGAGCAAAGAAAGATAGCGATATGCAGTGCCAGGCTGAGTAAGGTGCAGAGTCGCACCGGCATGACCCATTTCAGGCAGAGTACTGAGCGTGTGCTGTTGTAATGTCTTATCTTGCGGCAACATCCCATGGTGGTTTTTAATACTCCCCGGCGCTATTCTTTTTGACCTGCTCAAGGAGAGAATCTCTGAATGCTTCATCTTCAATCAGCCTTCTGGCAATCACCTCGCACAACCCTGCCGCCAGGCCAACCTGCCCCTCATAGGCCATTTCCACCTGGATTGAATCAGCGGTGCCGGTAAGGATCAAGGCGGCCTGTTGGTCTTTAAGGGTGACTTCTTTCATCATGTATTCCTGTGTTTTAGTTGCTTAAGCACGAAGCACGAAGGAACTGAAGTCGTAGGGCAACGGCGAAAAGCTGTTTTTATTGTAATAATCTTGGCATATTTGGCTGGGATCAAGCAAGGTTTTCTCTGGCTTTTGGTTAACTCATTACTGGGAAAATGCAGGTTTCATAATTAGTTAGTAGGGATACATGGGGATGATACACAAAAAACGAACCATATATTTTGCCGGAGCCATCCGTGGTGGCCGAGCGGACGCTGATTTGTACAGGCAGTTGGTAACCTTTTTAAGTGGGTTTGGTTTGGTGCTTACCGAACATGTTGGGGATGAGGTATTGCTTTCAGAGGAGCAGGGTCTGAGTGAGGCTGAGATATTTGCGCGGGATATGGGCTGGCTTAAAGAGGCCGATGTGGTGATTGCTGAGGTGACCACGCCTTCCCTCGGTGTTGGCTATGAACTTGGAATTGCCCAGCATTTGGGTAAACGAATTCTATGTCTGTTTCGTAGTGGCGAGTGCCGATCCCTCTCAGCCATGGTGGCGGGGAACCCCTGTTTTGAGGTCGCTGAATATCAGGATTTTAGTGAGGCATGTGATCTAATAACGACTTTTTTGATTTCAAATTGGAGGGGGGGATAGTGGTGCCCCTTACTCCCGGAATTCTAAACTTTTAAACGCTAATCTCACACCAGGCCCCGCCGAAAATTAAACAGGGTGCTGGGTGTAATGGACTTGTTCTCCCGAACCGCTTTAAGCACCTGTTGACGCTCCGCCCTTGCATGATCGCGCAGGTCGATAAGGTAACCGCTAACCCCACAATCTGGCAAA
>JAJRUT010000091.1 GCA_024277655.1 Deltaproteobacteria bacterium
GGGGGCGCTGAATTTGGAGGCAGATTACGTGTTTATATTTTACACCGCAGAGACGCAGGTCGGTGGTAAATTCTGTGCCACAGAGATAGCGCAGACTTCGATCCACGGAAAAACACGGGAAAAAGATCAAAAAACATCTATGTCTTTCTGTCTACATGGATGTACAGGATGGGCAGGATAAAAAAACAAAATCCTGTTAGGAGCGCAGCGACGATCCTGTCCATCCATGTAAAAATGGATTACTCGGGGCTTTGGTTTTTGGCTCCTCAACTTCTCACTCCTCAATTCTTAATTCTGGATTCTGAACTCCCATTATGGTATCAATTCTCTTTATCTATTCTATCTTCTTTCATCTTCTTAATAAAACAATGAGGCAATAAATATGGCTGCACCTGATCGCACAAAAACCCTTGAGTCGGCAATCTTTCAAATCCAGAAACAGTTTGGCAAAGGCTCGATTATGCGCCTGGGTGAGCATTCCACCGAGAAAATTCCGGTGATATCGACCGGCTCACTGGGTATTGATATTGCCACCGGTGTTGGTGGTTTCCCCCGGGGGCGGATTGTTGAAATCTACGGCCCTGAATCATCCGGTAAAACCACCTTGGCCTTGCATGTCGTGGCTGAGGCGCAAAAGGCCGGTGGTACTGCCGCCTTTATTGATGCAGAACATGCCCTTGATGTGGATTATGCCGGACGTCTCGGAGTTGATATTGATGCCCTCCTTGTGTCGCAACCCGATTATGGTGAGCAGGCGCTGGAGATCACCGAGATCCTCATTCGTTCTGCTGCCGTTGATGTCATCGTGGTGGATTCGGTGGCGGCCCTTACCCCAAAGGCCGAGATTGAAGGTAATATCGGTGACTCCCATATGGGTTTACAGGCGCGGATGATGTCACAAACCATGCGTAAGCTCACGGGTATTTTACGTCAAACCAATACAACCATTATATTCATTAACCAGATACGGATGAAGATCGGCGTGATGTTCGGTAGTCCTGAGACCACCACCGGTGGTAATGCCCTGAAATTCTATGCCTCACTGCGGATTGATATCCGCCGCATGGCTCAAATCAAGGATGGTCAGGATATAATTGGTAACCGCACCAAGGTCAAGGTGGTGAAAAACAAGGTGGCGCCTCCCTTTAAAATTGCCGAGTTTGATATTATCTATGGTGAGGGGATCTCCAAGGCTGGTGATATTCTCGATTTGGCAGTGGAACTCGATATCGTCGAAAAGGCCGGTGCCTGGTACTCCTACAACGGCGAGCGGGTTGGCCAAGGCCGCGAAAACGCCAAGGCCTTTCTCCAGGATCATCCGGAGATGATGGCTGAGGTCGACCACAAGGTGCGCCTGGGCTACGGTTTGGTGGATGATGAATCTACTGCTGTGCCTGATGAGGGGTAAAAGCTTTACGGCGTACTTAGGGCCAGTAGATGCTTTGTATCCGGAGATTGATTAGAGGGGTGCAAAGGGAATGCGTGATATTCTTTCCCACCATTATTTTGATATAGACGCGGATAAATCCTTAGGCCAGGAGTTATAGCTTCTAATTGTCTTCCAGGATGTGAGGCTTTAATGGCAGGTCTGATTGTAATGGCTGGCGGGCTTTGCCGGTTCAGGGGAGGGTAGCTGGTTCACCTGATGGGTCGCGTAAAAGTCAACGAGCAGTTGTGAGCGTTCAATCAGGGTTAGTCTGAAATAGAGAGGACTTAACATTAAAATTTTTACCGCATCCCGTTCTGTCATGACTCATCTCCCTGTCTGTGGTTTATCCATAGTTATCTTGTCGGTCGATTCTCCGAAATTATAAAGGGCGAGCAGCTTTTTTCTTTTGCATAGATGACGAATTCTTAATATGTAGTAGCCTTCACCCTTCACCCTTTTACCCCTTAACCCTTATAGCCTTTAGCCTCCTAAAATGACCGGAAACGATATACGCCAGAAATTCCTCGACTATTTCAACGACAAACAACATACCATTGTCGATTCTTCATCCCTTGTGCCCCAGGACGATCCGACCCTGCTCTTTGTCAATGCCGGGATGGTGCAGTTTAAGACCATCTTCACCGGCGAAGAAAAGCGCGAATACTCCCGTGCCACCACCAGTCAGCGTTGTGTGCGGGCAGGCGGCAAGCATAACGATCTTGAAAATGTCGGTTATACGGCGCGCCACCACACCTTTTTTGAGATGCTGGGAAATTTTTCCTTTGGCGACTATTTTAAGAGGGACGCCATTGATTATGCCTGGGAATTTCTTACCCGCGAGTTGGGGCTTGATCCAAATAAAATGTGGGTTTCGGTCTTTGAGGATGATGATGAGGCGTATGAACTCTGGGAAGATATCGAAACCCTGCCCAAGGGGCGTATTGTTCGTTTAGGTGAGAAAGACAACTTCTGGGCCATGGGTGATACCGGGCCATGCGGGCCATGTTCGGAGATTCATTACGATCAGGGTGCTGAACTTGGCTGTGATGACCCGAACTGCGCTGTTGGTTGTGACTGCGACCGCTGGCTTGAGGTGTGGAATCTGGTGTTTATGCAGTTTGAGCGCAGTGCTGACGGCACCCTCAGCGAATTGCCCAAACCATCCATTGATACAGGGATGGGTCTTGAACGGATTGCCTCGGTGGTGCAGGGGGTTAAGACAAATTATGATTCTGATCTCTTCCAACCCCTTATCCAGACCATTGCCAGGGTTGCAGGCTGTGCCTATGGTGCTGATCCTAAGTCTGATGTGGCGCTAAAGGTTATTGCCGATCACAGCCGCACCGCAACTTTTTTGATCTCCGATGGTGTCTTGCCCTCAAACGAGGGGCGGGGCTATGTTCTGCGCCGGGTGATGCGCCGGGCCATTCGTTATGGGCGCAGTCTTGGTTTGACCAAGCCGTTTATGACAAATATCTGCGCTTTTGTGGTGGCTGATATGTCCCCTGTCTATCCCCATCTAAACGATGCGTTGGAGTTATTGAAACAGGTTGTGGAAAACGAGGAAGTTCGTTTCCTGGAGACGCTGGATAATGGTCTGTCCCGCCTTGAAGCTGAGCTTGCCCTGGTACAGGCGAATGGCGGTAAGCTCATTGACGGTCAGTTTATTTTTAAGCTGTACGATACCCACGGTTTCCCGGTGGATATTGTCCGGGATATGGCTCTCGAAGTTGGTCTTGATGTGGATGAGGCCGGGTTTAACGAGGCCATGGGTGCCCAGCGCGCTCAGTCTAGGGCGTCGTGGAAGGGAGCTGAGCTTGCCCGGCAGGGCAGCGGCATGAAGGCGCTCCTTGAGGGTGGCGTGCAAACAGAATTTACAGGCTATACCGAAGCCACCGGCTATAGCGAGATTTATGCGCTGTTAGGCGGTGACGGTGAACCGCTGGAATCGGCTAAGGTCGGCGACGCCGTGGCATTGGTCTGTTCGCTCACACCTTTTTATGCTGAGTCCGGTGGTCAGACGGGTGATACCGGCGAGATTGCCACCCCATCCGGAGTGGCTGATATTGTAGATACGCTGAAGGTCGGGAGTTTTGTGGTTCATAAGGGGGTGGTGCGCGAAGGCGAGTTGAGTGTTGGTGATGGTGCCACCCTCGATATTGACGTGGACAGGCGTATTGCCACCTGTTGTAATCATACGGCCACTCATCTCTTGCAGGCGGCACTGGTTAAGGTGTTGGGCGATCATGTCAAACAGTCCGGCTCCCTAGTGAACCAGGAGCGGTTGCGCTTTGACTTTACCAATTTTGCCCCCATGACCCAGGTTGAGATTTCCGAGGTTGAAATCATTGTTAATGAGCAGATTAGAGCAAATTCTCTGGTGCAAACCGATTTACTCTCCAAGGATGAGGCCATTGCCGCTGGTGCCACGGCGCTCTTTGGTGAGAAATATGGCGAGAAGGTGCGGGTTGTTTCGGTGGCTGATTATTCAAAAGAGCTATGCGGTGGCACCCATGTTAAGGCCACCGGTGAGATTGGTCTGGTGAAGATTATCTCCGAAACAGGTATTGCCGCTGGTGTTCGCCGGATTGAGGCGATTTCTGGGGCTGGTTCCCTGGCCCGGTTTCAGGCAGATGAAGCAAAAATCACCTTTCTTGCAGGTCTAATCAAGACCAGTCCTGAGGAACTTCCGGCAAAACTTGAAAAACTCCTTGGCCGCCAAAAAGAGATGGAAAAAGAGCTTGGTGCCTTAAATGCCAAGCTGTCCATGTCCGGTCTGGACTCGGTGCTTGGCAGTGGGGTTGAGGTAAACGGCGTGCAGGTCATTGCCTCGATGATCAGCCTTGATTCCGCCAAAACCATGCGGGAGGTGGGGGATAAGGTGCGTGACAAAATGGGCAGTGGTATTGCTGTTCTTGGTGGTGAGTTGCAGGGTAAGGTTTCCCTGCTTGCCATTGTTTCCAAGGATCTGACGGGGCAGTACAAGGCCGGTGCCATTATTAAAGAAGTAGCTGCCATCGTTGGTGGTGGCGGTGGCGGACGCCCCGATATGGCCCAGGCCGGAGGCACCATGGTGGATAAGTTGCCCGAAGCCTTAAAGGCCGTTAGCAGGATTGTTGAAGGAATGGGCTAGGCCAGGTTGTAGGCAAAAAGAAATCCTGTCTATCCTGTGCATCCATGTAAAAAAACAGGTTGGTCTTTTTTTAGAGTGTAGACATAGGTTAACCGGACTTGACCCCTCTTGTGTGCTTTGGGCATCAAGGGCGTTCTTATGCATGTCGTGTTGATGGGCAGCGTCTTGTTCTGCCATTTGTAAAATACGTTCAGCAGCACCGGGGATTATGTCATTGTACTGTTGCAGAACAACTGGGGAGGGAATAGGGCCTTGGTGTTGAACAGAAACTTGATGTTGAGTACGTTGGTGTTAAGGCAACACAGAGAAGGGAGCCTGGGTTTGGGGTGTTACGGGAGGAGATACTTTTTTACTACGCTTCTTCTTGCTCATGAGGATATTACCCAGTTGCTTTTTGGATGGAATCTCCAACACGTTGCCATGTTGCACGCATTCTTTCTTTTGGAGTTCCTTTGGGCACAAAGCGAGTATAGTTGATAGGTGGCATAATAGCCATCACACTCCCAACCCCTTTTATTATATTTCGTGTTAAGCGTTTCAGGTCTTTACGATATACAGTTTAGCAAAATATTCAAACAGAATATCCTGCCGACTTGCTGTTCCTAATTGTTTTTTATCTTTTAATCCTCCCCTTACCCCTCGCCAAACTCCTGGTCAAATTTCTCCTCACCAGCAAGAGGGCCAATCATGAGAATATTATCCTTGTCCTTAAAGTGGTAGGTGGGGTCAGGGGTGGGAAGTTCTTTGGTGTGGGATTGGATGGCAATAACATTGCAACCTGTCTTTTCGCGGATCTTGGACTCAAGCAATGTTTTGCCCTGTAGGTTTGGAGGAATAATACGGCTAAAAATGTTCAGTCCCTCAGCATACATTGCCACCTGGTTAGGTTGCAGAAGGTTGAAGATGGTATTGGCCCCGAGGGAGGCGTAGGACATGACCAGGTCGGCACCTGCACGGTGAAGTTTGGGGATGTTGCGTTCACCGGTGGTGCGACTGATGATCTGGATATCGGGTCGTAGTTTCCGGCAATAAAAGGTGAGGTATATGTTCATGGCATCATCATGGGTCGTGATGATTACCGCGCGGGCTGCGTCTATCCCTGCCTCCTTCAAAACATTAATATCAGCAGCGTCGCCCTGGATGCGGTGTTCAGCGTTCTTTTCTATTACCTCCATACTCTTTTCGACAATCTTATAACGTACCCCGTTTTCGGACAGGGTTTGGGCGGTGGCCTGTCCAACCCGTCCTCCACCGAGAATGAGAACAGGGGCGTTGGCGTTATAGTCGGCACAGGAAATAGCAAAGGATTTATCGTATGTGGCCAGTTGCTGTGCCGTGCCCGTAATAACCAGAACGGTGGTGGCTGTGATAATGGTTTCGGGCTGGGGGACTTCAAAAACACCATGGTTCCATATACCCACCACCATGACCCCTGTTTTTTGGCGCAGCTCTGTCTCGCTGAGTCGTTGTCCTTCCAGATGGGTACGCATGGCGGGGGCTTCAGCAATGAGGAGGTCGCCAAAATTGCCAATGATGTTTGCGCCCCGGCTCAGTCCTAAGGTGCGCCGGGCCAGGGACTGACCCAATTCCTTCATAAATTCAAAAACCGTGGTGTTGCCGGGGAATTCCAGAATATCGCGGGAATGTTCATTGTCGGCATTGGTAACAATGGGGACCTGGTCGGTGAGTTCCCGGATGGTAAAGGCGATGGATGTGTTGGTCAGATCGTCATTGGTTGTCACCACAATGGCAGCCTTGTGGATTTTGATACGTTCATAGGTCTCAAGGTGGTCAAGTTCGCCGAGAATAACGTTAATCCCGGCATCAGCAAGCTCAAGGGCCTGTTGCATATCGGCAATCACCAGGACATATTGGTAATCATGGGAGTCCAGTTTCTTGATTAAATGTTGGGTGATGGGGTCGTAGTTGGTCAGGATGACATGGTTGTCCATGCTTGGTTCAACGATCCGGGGA
>JAJRUT010000092.1 GCA_024277655.1 Deltaproteobacteria bacterium
GCCAGCCGTGCAACCATTGATTACTAGGTAGCAATTCCTTGATAAGTTGATATTCAGTATCTTTTTAAGCATATTTTCCCTACACTAATATCTTGCTAGAGAAAACAAACCCTAACACGAAAACATGTCTATGGACAAGCGAAACAAGACTAATATTCTGGATGAAGTTCGAAGAGTTATGCGGGTCAAGAATTACTCTATCCACACTGA
Organism: Deltaproteobacteria bacterium; assembly: GCA_024277655.1. Lineage (GTDB taxonomy): Bacteria > Desulfobacterota > Desulfobulbia > Desulfobulbales > SURF-16 > JAJRUT01. The sequence goes on from JAJRUT010000092.1 coordinate 211, forward strand.
ACGATCTTACTGCGACTGGATAAGGCGGTTTATTCTCTTTCATAAGATGCAGGATCGTTCGGAGCTTTTTGTTGACAGTGAACAAAAAATTGAGACTTTTCTGTCTCATCTCGCCATTAAAAAAAATGTTGCCCCTTCCACCCAGAACCAGGCCATGAATGCCTTGATTTTTCTACACAAACGGGTTCTCAAGCACGACCTGCCGGGTGAAATAGATGCTGTCCGCTCTGTAAGGCAGAAAAAGATTCCGGTTGTATTATCACGTGAGGAAGTTGCTGCTGTAATAGGTATCATGGAAGGGGTGCCCCGGCTGGTAACCCAGTTACTCTACGGGGGTGGTTTGCGGATCACAGAGGCGTTGCGTTTACGTGTCCATGATATTGATTTTGCATATAAGCAGATTACTGTTCGATCGGGTAAAGGGGGCAAGGACAGAGTTACCACCTTTCCAAAATCTATAGAACCGCTGATAAAGGACCATCTCAGCAGGATCAAGGCCATCCATACACAGGATCTTGCAGCAGGGCATGGAGAGGTTTACCTGCCAAACTCTTTGGCCCGGAAATATCCGAACGCGTCAGCTGAGTGGGGGTGGCAATATGTTTTCCCAGCACGCAATATCTCAGTTGATCCTCGAAGCAACAAAAAACGCCGGCACCATGTCGACCCGAGTGCAATCAATAAATCCATCAAAGTGGCTGTTAAAAAAATTGGTCTTACAAAAAAAATAAGCGCCCATACATTCCGCCATTGTTTTGCAACCCATCTTCTGCAGCGTGGCACAGACATAAGAACCATACAGGCTCTTCTCGGCCACAATGATGTCTCCACCACAATGATCTATACCCATGTCCTGCAACAGGGTGGCCACGGCGTGGAAAGCCCCCTTGACGATCTTTTTAGTTAATCCCTCCATCCCACTGCCATTAACCAACATGGGGCCACCATCTTTCTTGACTTTGGCTTTGTATCCATGTAATTTTTTAGGCGCCAAGTTTGCATTTTATCAGCTTGCGATATCCTGAATTCTGGGCTGTTTCCCTTTTCCGTTCAGCTTATGATGAGTGTTTTAGAACTCTATTATTCGATCAGGTCAAGGTCTTCGAGCCAACCAGCGTTTTCAGTCAGACGACCCATTAGAATACGGGATGCTTCTTCAGGATGCTCTGGCCGAGAGTGGATTTGGCTCATTACTAAAATATCATCCTTACGTCCGCAGATCTCAATTTTACCGATGTCATGCCCCATGATGAACTTGAAACGCTTGGCGTAGCCGTCTAGGTGGCGCTTGGCTTCGGCCACAATATCCACACCGCGTTTCAGGGGTACCTGGAAGTGATGGCGCACACGCGAGACGGGCATACACTGATACAGATAGTAGGGGTTCACTCCAATTCTGGTCAATCCGCTCATCAGGTCTACAAGGTTCTCCACGCTGTCATTGACGCCCTTGAGGAACACGGCTTGATTGTTAACGGTGATACCGGCATTACGGATGCGCAGAACCGCCTCTTTGGATAGGTCTGTGATTTCATTCACGTGGTTAAAGTGAGTCGGTATGTAGAGAGTTTTATGCTGGTTAAAATCACGCAGTACCTTGATTAACTCATCATCTAAATAGCGCAGGGGATACACCACAGGGGTACGGGTTCCAATGCGGACATAGTTCACATGATCGATGTTCTTTAAGGCTTCCAGCATCTTGGCGATGACGCTGGTGGGTAGCATCATGGGATCACCACCAGAAATAATCATATTGGTGATTTCCTTGTGTTCAGCAATGTACTTGGCGGCATTCTGGAAGCTCTCAACGGTTTTGTCGTTGGGCAGACCCACTATGCGCTTGCGGAAGCAGTGACGGCAATACATTGAACAGTATTCGGTGGCCACTACCAAAGCTGAGTAAGGATACTTGTGGAGAATTCCGTTGCCCTTATTGTGTTTATCGTCACCGTAGGGATCTCCAGTGGTTTCGCCCATCTGACCGGCCACAACTAACTCCTCTGCTGTGGGAATTGCCAGCTTCCTGATGGGGTCGTTAGGGTCGTTAGGGTCAATGAGGCTGAGATAGTAGCGCGGGATATTCATGGGATGATTATCCAACACCTCTTGCATGGTGAGTTCTTCCTCTTCCGTCAAAGAAAAATACAGCCTCAGTTTTTTTAGAGAATTAACGTTATTCGCAAGTTCGCTATTCCATGCCAATTTGCGAAAATCAATACTGTTTAGTGGCTCGGGGGCCTCTTCTGCGTTCGATTCACTCATGATTTGCTTTCTATCCCCTCATATTTATATTTTTTATGATTAACATTGCTAGAGCCAAGATCTAATTTGGGTTCCTCGCTGTATCAAGGGTCAGACCGTTTGACCTGTACCTTATACTCTTTAATTTTGCTGAGCAATGACGGGTAGCTGACCTCAAGCATTTCAGCCGCCCTTGAGCGGTTACCGTTGCACTCGTTCAGAGTCTTTTCAATAAGATTTTTCTCCCACACCACCTTGGCATCCTTTAAGGAGTAACCATCAAACATCCCGACCTGGGCACAGGGTGACGACGCCACATCAAGGCCTGGAAAATCGTCCACCCCGAGGATATCAGACTCGGCAAGCACCATGGCCCGCTCAATTGTATTCTCAAGCTCCCGAACATTACCCGGCCAAACATGCTTGAGAATAAGCTTCATGGCCGGTTTAGCAATACCACTGATATTCATACCCATCTTATCATTGAGCTTGGCAATAAAATGCTCACAGAGCAGAGGAATATCGGCAGGACGCCCCTTTAATGAGGGTAGATGCAGGGGCAGGACATTTAAACGATAGAAAAGATCTTCCCGAAATTTGCCCTCGGCAACATCCTGGGCCAAATCCCTGGCGGTGGCAGCCACCACCCGTACATCAACCTTAAAGCTCTTATCACTCCCCAAGGGCCGAATCTCACCCTCCTGCAAGACCCTGAGCAGTTTCACCTGTAAGTTCAGGGGCAAATCGCCAATTTCATCCAGAAAAATAGTCCCGCCATCGGCCTCTTCAAAGAGTCCTTTGCGGTTCTGATCAGCACCGGTGAAGGCCCCCTTCTTGTGGCCAAAAAAGACCGATTCCAGCAAATTTTCCGGCACACAGCCACAGTTTTCAATCACCAAATTGCGCTCCGATCTGGATGATGAGAAATGAATCCCCTTAGCAACAAGCTCCTTACCGGTGCCTGACTGCCCCGTGATAAGAACAGTGGTATCAAAACGCGCCACTTTTTCAGCCAGACTAAACACCTTACGCATGGGTTGGGAACGAGCCAGCATGGTGCCGAACTGGTACTCACCCTTTACCTGGCTGATCTGTTTTTTCAGTTGTTTGTTCTCTGATTGGAGCCGTTCCCGCTCCTCAGCTTTTTTAAGGGCCAGGAGTACCTCATCGGTCTTAAAGGGTTTGGAAATAAAGTCATAGGCCCCAAGTTTCATGGCCTCGATGGCGGTATCAATAGCACCAAAGGCCGACATCATAATAACCGTGGCCTGGTGGCGCAGATTGGCTGATTGCTTAAGAAACGTCATCCCATCCATCTGGGGCATCTTGATATCACAGAGGATAAAATCAAAATGATGGTTGGCCAACAGGTCAAGGCCTTCCTGACCATTCCCCCCTCCTGTCACGGCATACCCCGCCTTCTCAAGGAGACTGGACAACATATGACGCATGTTTGGTTCATCATCGAGGATGAGGACTTTTTTCAGCTTGGTCATTTTATTTCCCTAAGGGTTTTCACCTAAGCCGACTGCAAAGGTAAAATAATTCTAAACTCCGTGCCACATCCAGCCTCGGCCGCCAGGGCCTGAATCGTACCACCACTATTGTCAATAATCATATAACTCACCGAAAGGCCAAGTCCTGTGCCATGGCCCACCTCCTTTGTCGTGAAAAAAGGATCAAAAATTTGTTTTAAATGGCCCGGATCAATACCAGGGCCATTGTCGATAAAACGAATCTCAATCTGGGGCAAACTGGTTGTTTCATCGGTAATACTCGCGGTAACAATCTTCATTTTCCCCCTCTTAGCCACCTCTCTCACCGCATCAGCACCATTTAACAGGAGATTCAAAAAGACCTGGCGCAGTTTCTCAGGATCAAGCCCCACCACATCATCTTTGGCCCCGAGGGAAAATGACAATTCCATCTCCCCCACCACGGCCTGCAGGGCCAGATCATCGGCAAAACTGTGTAAAAGATCATGCACCGAACACTGCTTGGCACCCTCAGTTGCGGGCCTTGAGAAATCAAGGAGCTGCCTGATAATCGTACTGATCCGCTGAATTTCCGCCATGGCCCTTGTGGTAAATTCCAAACGATCCTCAGCACTGAGGTCATCCCCCCGGAGCAAATCAAGATAACCCAGGACAATGCCCAAGGGGTTACCAATTTCATGGGCAATACCTGCCGACAAGCGACCAACCGATGCCATCTTTTCAGCGCGAATAATATCAGCCTGCGCCTTGGTGAGGGAACTATTCACCTCTTCAAGGGTGATCACCATCTTCTGCAACTCATCCCGGTCATTATGGATGCGTTTAAACATCTGATCCAGCGACCGGGACAACTTTGACACATCATCGGTTTGCAGGTCAGAGCTAAGCTGAAACCCATCATCCTGGTAGGACGCTGCTTTTTCCGCAACCTGCTGGAGTGGAACAATAAGAAAATGAGAAAAGCGCCAATAGGCAAGCCCTGTAAGCACCAATAGGTTGAACAGGATATACGCCCAAACCAGAGGTTGACCATCCATAATTCGTTGCATAAACGTACACAGGGGAATATTAACCCCCACAGCCCCAAGACTTTCACCCTGAGGCGTGCGCAGAGCTTGCCCTATAAAAAGATGGTTATACTGCGGCCCGAGTACACCAAAATAGCTACCATAAAATTGCTGCGCCACCCCATCTCTAAAAATCTGGGTCCGGGTAAATCTTGCCAGCTTCTCCGCTATCTCCGCATCCATCTTTGACTGGAAAACCAGATTTTTTTTCACATCAACCATAACGACACTAAGACCCGTAACTTCAGCAAGGTCATGCACATAATTAATGGTACTGGCACTGAGAAGAGGAGGGGACTGAATGTGGCGGGTGATGGCGGCAAGGGTCGTGCGGGCCCGAACAATCTCCGCCTTGACCATTTGCCGGTGAGTCATAAGCCCAAGAACCAAATCGATCAGGATCATGCCAAGACCAATAAACAGCATAAGGCTCAGGGCAATGCGGGTCTTGAGATGGCGGGTTCTCATTTTCAAGTGGGCTTTAAGATACTGAGATAAAAGGTGAATTTACTAAAATTACACACCTGTATCCCAAGCCATTATTCCTTTGCAAGTTTTTCACTAAGCTCCGTTACGGCCATGGCGTAGCGATTGGAATTATTCCATTTCGTGATGGCCTGAAAATTAGGATATCCGGCAACATAACGCATACCGCCTTGGGCATCGAGTTCCAGACCAATAATGGTGACCCGCTTCTCCACGCCTTTTTTATTCTGCGGGGCAGGAGGGAGGTTCAGGGATTGCGCCTTATTGACACTTGCCACCGAGACAAAGCCCTTACGCCCCTTTTTATAGGCCTTTACCAGCTCCTCAGAATGGAGTGTGCCACCAATTTCCTGATAGATCGGTGTCTCAAATACCCAGGCAAAGCGCTTCAGATAATTAGCAATAGAGGCCAACACATCCGCCTCGGAATGCCAGACATCACGCTTACCATCGTGGTCAAAATCAACGGCGTACTCCCTGAAACTTGAAGGGATAAACTGGGTCTGCCCGAAGGCCGCGCCATAAGACCCAAGTACCGATTTGGGATCAACCCCATTTTCACGGCAGAGCAGTAAAAAAGCCACGAGCTGACCCCGATAGAATTTAGACCGTCTGGGATAGGCATCGAACATGGTATTTAAGGTCTGGAGCATATCAAAGCCGCCCTTATGCTTGCCATACCTGGTTTCAATACCCCAGATAGCC